>DASYBN010000208.1:0-15827 GCA_036500785.1 Acidobacteriaceae bacterium | reverse complement strand
GGGAACATCCTTTCCTTCGCCGGTGTCTATCCCGCCAGACGCGTTCCTCGCCGGACGCACATCGAGACCACTCGAGGTGCCGCCATGTTTGAGGAGTCACTCGTCGAATCCACAGCTCTTCTTCGCACGCGCAACCGATTGCCCGCTCTGCTCTCCCTCACAACGCAATGCGCGCTGGCAGTCCTGATCCTCTCGCTGCCGTTGTTGCATCCCGAGCTGATCCCGTTCCCCTACAGGACCTCGATCTCTCTCGCGCCGCCCCAAATACCCACAGCTCCTGCGCAGCCGGTCGCTTTGCCGCGACTACTCGCGCGCATCGCCGCCGCACCTACAGCGACCGCAGCTGTCGACGCCCTTGCAGAGACAGTTGACTGTGCCTGCCGCAATCTGAACCTCACCGGTCCCGCAGTCGACGCTCCAACCCTCAGCGGGATCAATCTCGCGAACGACGCCGCGCTTCCGCTCGGCCTCGCCAGCGCACCCGCCGGCCCGCACATCACTGTCGGGGTCGCACAATCCGGGACAAAAGCCTCGCTCCCCCGTCTCTCTTCCGGCGTCAGCGCCGGCCTTCTGCTCACGCCGATCCGCCCCGCATACCCGCAGATCGCCCAGGCCGCACACGTCGAAGGCACGGTCGTCATCGACGCGACCATCTCCCGGACCGGCCGCATCGAAGCTGCGAGTGTGCTCAGCGGCCCGACTATGCTTCAGGCGGCCGCCCTGGCTGCCGTCCGCGAGGCTCGCTATCGGCCTTTCTATTTGAACGGCCAGCCCACAGAGGTTCAAACCACAATAACCATCAACTTCCGCCTGAGCAGCTGAACGCGCACCACTCACGCCACATGGATCGACGGACTCACAAGCACCGACTCCAGCGGATAGCCTGCATCTTTCCATCCCTGCAGTCCGCCGCGCAAGGGCCGCACGCGACTCACACCTAAGCGACGCAATTCCATCGCTACCTTCGCGCTGGTCTCTTCGCTTGGGCACGTGCAGTACAGCACGATCTCCCGGTCGTTTGGAATTTCCTCGCGATGCCGCCGCAGCTCATCCGGGCCGATACGCAGCGCGCCCGGTACCACCATCGGGTCCGTTAGCACATCGAGCGGATGGCGCAGGTCGATGATGAACGGCGGCTCCGCGCCCCGGCGCTGTGCCTCGTCGAGCATCGCCAGCAGCTGGTCGGGCTCCAGCCTCAAGCCGCGCAGCTCCGCCAAAAAGCGCCGCCGCTGCACATACCGGTACACAATCATACCTACGATCATCAGGAGCACCAGCCCGGCCGCGAAGCGCGTAAGCGTGGCGAACAGCTGGCTTGACCGCCGCGCTAAATCCCCAAAGAACCGTCCGACCAACAGCCACGACGCGGCCCAGATGAATGTTCCGGTCATGTCGTACGCCGCAAAGGCCGGGTAGCCCATCCCTGACTGGCCCGCGATCGGCGCCGCAATCGTGCTTACGCCAGGCACAAACTTCGCAAACAGCAGCGTCACACCGCCCCGTCGGGCCATCGAGCCCTGCGCCCGGTTCACGCAGGTAGTCGCATCAAGCGACAGCTTGCAAATCAGATCCAGTACACGCCCGCCGTACCGGCGCCCCAGCCAGTACCACATCGAGTCCGCAAGCAAGCACGCCAGCAGCACCAGCGGAAGCATAAACGCCACGTGCACCTTATGCGCCGCGCTCATCGTTCCTGCAGCCAGCATCAGCGGGACGCTCGGGATGGGCACACCAGCCTGCTCCACGAGCACCCAGCCGAACATGACCGAGTACGCATGCCGCAGAAACAGCATCTTCAGCAGACCCATCGCTGACTCCCGTTTGTCCGTTGCCCTCTAGATGTTTCACTGGACTCCGGCGTTGCACAAAAGATAGCTGACCAGCGAAACGGCCCGGCAAAATTCACCGGCCGCGCTCTGTCTCATCACGAGATTTACACCGCGTCCGTCAGCGGCATCTTCACCAGGTACTGTCCTATAAACCACGACTGCAGCTCGTTGGGCCGCAGCACATCGGTCTCCGATGCCCCACACTCGGCTGCGTCTCCGCGCAAAAAGGCCGGGCATCGTAGCCCGGCCTCACGCATTCGATCATCGCGCTTTACTGCTTCACGCGCACCTTGGGTTCCACAGACATCCCGATGCGCAGGTCATGGTTTGGGTCCTGCTTCTGCAGGTTGTCGAAGTTAATCCGCACAGGAATGCGCTGCACGACCTTCACATAGTTTCCCGTTGCGTTCTCCGGCGGGAACAGGCTCAACGCCGATCCAGTTGCTCCGCCGATCTGCGCCACGTGACCGTCGAACTTCCTTCCGCCCAGCGCGTCCACCGAGAGCTCGACCGCCTGCCCCACGCGCATCTCCGCGAGCTGTGTCTCCTTGAAGTTCGCCGTCACCCATAGATCCTCGAGCGGCACGATCGTCAACAGCGACTGCCCCGTGCTCAGGTTTGCACCCACAGCGACCGTCTTGCGGCTCACAATTCCCGTAATGGGCGCCGTGATCTTTGTGTACCCGAGGTTCAGCTTCGCCTGGTCCAGCCGCGCCTGCGCCTGTTGCACCGCCGCCAGCGCAGCCGCCTCGCGGGCCTCCTGCACCGCCACCTGCTTCGGTGCCGTCGACCGGCTCTGTGCCGCCTGGCTCAACGCCGACGCAAGCCGTGCGCGCGCCTGCCGCACCTGGTCCTGCGAGGCGCTCGCGCTCCGCTCCGCCTCGTTCAGCGAAGCCTGGTTCGATGTCGCCGTCGCCACCGCCTGGTCAAACTGCTGTTTTGAGATCACGTCGTTCTTTACCAGTGGCGTGTACCGGTCGACGTCGATCTGCGCCTTCAGGGCATTGGCCTTCGCCTCCTGAATCCGCTCATTCGCTGCCTGCGCCTGAGCCTCGGCCTGCGATACCGCTGCCTCGCTTGACGCCACATCCGAGCCCGAGGTCAGAACCTGCGTCCGTGTCGTCACGCTCGTGATCGGAACGTTCACCTTCGCCTGTTCGTACTCTGCCTCGGCGTTCGCCAGGTTTGCCTGCGCCTGCTCCACCGCCACCTGAAAGTCGCGCGGGTCCACCTCGGCTATCGGGTCGCCGGCCTTCACCATCTGCTGCTCTTCCACATCCACGTGGACCACCTGCCCAGCCACGCGCGAGCTCACCTGGTACAGGTTGCCATCCACCTGCGCGTCGTCCGTGTCTTCCGTGAAGGTCGAGCGCCAGTAGAACAAAGCCGCAATCACCACGAGCACAACCACCACCGCGATGATGATCACGCGCCGCCGGCTCTTCTTCTCCGGCGCGTCGCCCTCATCTCGCGGCTTCTGATCGGCAGCCGGCGGCTGTCCTCCGCCCTGTCCACCGCCGCCCTGCGGCTTGATCTGCACAGTGCCTTGTATCTCCGCAGTTTGGCCCTGCTCTCCCTGCTGGTTCTGATCGGCCACGTCTACTTCCCTCCGAGATAATCCTTGTAGTTCGTCGATGACACACCCAGCGCGCGCGCCAGCGAAAGCTTCGCCACGTTGTGCTGATACAGTGCGCTGATGTATTGATCGTTTGCCTGTTCGAGCTGCGACAACGACTGCGACACCGGCAAGCTGTCACTCACGCCGGCCTTGAAACGCTGCTGCGCCTCATTCAGTGCCTCGCTCGCCAGCTCCACGTTGCTGCGCGCGGCATCCACTAGCTTCGCTGCGTTCTGAATGTCCAAGATGGCGTCGCGCACGTCCTGGTTCACCTGCTGAATCTGGTCCGAAAGCTTCGCCTTCGCCTGGTCATACTGCGCTGCCGCGACCTGCTCGTCGCCATGCGTCTTCGCAATCTGCAGAATCGGGGCGCTCACCTGCCCAACCGCCGAGTACGTTCCATGCGAGTGCGCCGGCGTCGTTCCCAGATCGCCGAAGTCGCCCGAGAAGCTCGCCACCGGCAGCTGCTCATCAAACGCCGCCTTCTTGCCCGCCTCTGTGCCCTTCAACTGCTCGGTCGCGGCGGCCAGATCCTTGCGTTGTTTCAGCGCCTGCTGAAACGCCTGCTCCGGGTCCGGCGTGTCCAGCGCGGCAAACGGCTCCTTATCGCTCAGGTCGAACCTTTGATCCAACGGCAGGCCGATCGCCCGCGCCAGCGACAGCTTGTCCTTCGCCAGCTGGTTTTGCGTCGCAATCAGTTGTTGCTGCTCGTTCTGATAGTCCACCTGCGACCGCAGCACATCCAGCCGCGGACTCGTGCCCGCCTCATGCGCCTGCGTCGCCTGGTCCAGCGATACTTTGCTCGTCGCCATCTCGGCTTGAACAGCGCTGATCCGCGACTCATCCGCCAGGCATAAGAGGTAGGTATTGCCCACCGTCAGCACCACAAGCTCGCGTGCGTCCTGCGCAGTGAGCTTGGCTGCCTCAAAGTTATGCCGCGCCGCTATGTAATTTTCAAGCGCCTGCAGATTCACGAGATTTTGAGTCAAATAAGCCCGAAAATCGACCACCTGAAAAGGCCCGACGATCGGATTGATCCCGGGAAACTTCAGACCGTACGCCGCCAGGTTTACCTGTTCGACCTCGTACGACGCCGCGCCAGTCACAGTCGGCAATAACCGCTGCAGCTCCTGCAGCCGCTGACCGTTCGCATTCTTCTCGTTCGAGCTCTGAAGAATCAGGCCAAGGTTCTGCCTCAATCCGCGTTGAATGGCGTCATCCAGCCCCAGCGGAAGCACCTCAGCGGTCGCTGTTCCGCTCACCAGGCTGCCGTGAAAGCTCTGATCCATTCCGGCAGCGCCGGTCTGCGGCGCGACCGGAGGCCCGGGAGTCTGCAACTGCTGCTGCACCTGCTGCACGCTCTGCAGATTCGTCTCGGCCGGGCTCGTCTGATTCAGCGGAATCCCCGTGGGACTCGGCGACTGGGCATGGGCCGACACGGCAGCCACCAGCACAAAGGCTGCCAGCAACGCGCCCGCGCTCGGCGCCGCGCGTTTCCTATTCTCAAACATATCTCTCATGCTAACCCGTCGCAGCCCTCGCCCGCGCCGCTCAAATCCTGCTCAGAAGGTTTCGTCTTCATACAGATGCAGCACCCGCACGTGGATATTCAAAAGTTTGTCGAAGCCCGTTCTCCCAAAGCACCGGCCCGCCAGCCCGGCAGTCAGCCCGTGAAAGAACTCAGATTTAGATGGCCGCGACATTCCAATTCGAAGCCTCTACACTGTCTTCTTTGCAGCACTTCGCCTCACAGGAGCCCTCCCCCATGTTTCTCGGCATCGACGTCGGCACCGGCGGCACCCGCGCAGTTCTCATCGACCGCGCAGGCAAGGTCCTCGCCTCGCACTCGGCCGAGCACGCTCCCGTGGCCTCCGCCCATATCGGCTGGGCCGAGCAGGACCCAGATGACTGGTGGCGCGCCGCCCGAGAGGCCGTCCTCGGCGCTTTGAACGCCGCCTCTTCCGCCGGACACGAAACGAAAGTAGAGGCCGTCGGGCTTACCGGCCAGATGCACGGTTGTGTCATGCTCGACGGGGACGGCCGCGTCCTTCGGCCCGCGCTCATCTGGTGCGATCAGCGCACTCAGCCCGAGTCCGACTGGCTCACCGAGAAGATCGGCTACGAAAAGCTCATCCAGCTCGTCGCCAACCCCGCGCTGCCCAACTTCACCCTCACCAAGCTTTTATGGGTGCGCGAGCACCAGCCCGACACTTTCAAGCAGATCCGCCACGTCCTCTGCCCTAAGGACTATGTCCGCTTCAAGATGACCGGCGTCTACGCCATCGACATGCAGGAGGCCTCCGGGACGTTGCTGCTCGACGTCGCGCATCGCCGCTGGTCGCAAGAGGTCGCCGACGCCGCAGGCATCCCCATGTCATGGCTCCCGCAGCTCTTCGAAGGCCCCGAAATCTGTGCGCGCATCTCCACCGAAGGCGCGGCCGCAACCGGTCTCGAGGCCGACACGCCCGTTGCCGCCGGCGCCGGCGACCAGGGCGCAGGCGCGGTCGGCATGGGCATCCTTGCGCCCGGCTCGGTTTCCGCCACCATCGGCACCTCCGGCGTGGTCTTTGCCGCCACCGCCGCGCCGACGCTCGACCCCAAGGGACGCCTCCACACCTTCTGCCACGCCGCGCCGGGCGTCTGGCACGTCATGGGAGTCACCAACGGCGCGGGCCTCAGCTTCCGTTATCTGCGCGACACCTTCGCGCCCCGGAACTCCGACGGCTCACTCGCCTCCTACGACCAACTCACTGCGCTGGCCGCCAATGTCGCGCCCGGCTCCGACGGCCTGCTCTGGGCACCGTACCTCTTCGGCGAGCGGACCCCGCACCTTGACCCCAACGCCCGTGCCGCCTTCGTCGGCATCAACGCCTCGACAACATTTGCGCACTACGTCCGCGCCGTCCTCGAAGGGGTAGCCTTCTCGCTGCAGGACACCTTCACCCTCTTTCGCGAACTCAAGATTCCTGTGGAGAAGATCCGCCTCGGCGGCGGCGGCGCCCGCGGTCCGCTCTGGCGTCAGATCCAGGCCGACGTCTACAACCATCCCGTCGAAATCCTCGAAGCCGAAGAGGGCGGAGCCTTCGGTGCCGCGCTCCTCGCCGGAACCGGAGTAGGTGCGTGGCCGTCCGTGGCTGCTGCCTGCGAGGCCACCATCCGCCCGACCGCCACGATCACTCCCAAACACGCCGACGTCATGGCCGCGGCCTATGCTCGCTTCCGCAAACTCTACCCCGCTCTCAAACAGGTCGAAGCATGAGCTCGTGCAACTTAACTCGCCTTGGAACGTCCACTCAGCATCTCCCGCTGTACGGCCCACCGCATGCCCAATCGTTCGTTCGCTGCGCTCGTTAGCCTCTCAATCCTTGGCCCCCTCGTTTTTCTGGCGGCCATGCGAGGACCCGCCGTCCATCAGAACTCTGCTCCACCTCAGGAGCCTACGCCCGCGCTCACCCTCCACGCCGCCAGCCGCATCGTCCTTGCCGACCTCATCGTCACCGACGCTCACGGCAACCCCGTCCACGGCCTCACCGCCGCCGACTTCCAGGTCTTCGACAACGGCAAGCCGCAGCGCATCGCCTCCTTCGAAGAGCACACAGACGAACCTACCGAGACCTCCGCATACAACGCACCCACACCCTCCGGCACCGCAACCAACACCTTCCAACACCTCCCGCCCATACTCAACGTCGTCCTGATCGACACCACCAACCTCGAGCTGCCGGACCAGATCTACCTCCGGATCCAGCTCACGAAGTTCCTCAATAACCTTCCCGCCGCGCAGCCGATCGCTGTCTTCGACCGCCACGGCGATTACACCGTCCTCCTGCAGCCGTTCACCTCGGATCGCGCGCTTCTTCAGGCCGCCGTCAACCGCGCCATCCCCCGCATCCCGCTCAACGGCCGCGAGTACCGCTCCGACAGCGCCACCCTCCGCCAGATCGGCGCCTACCTGATCCAGGTCCCGGGCCGCAAGAACGTCCTCTGGTTCTCGGGCGGATCGACTGCTTATCTGCTCTACGGCCTGTCCGCTCTCACGGCCAGCACATCCGTCGGCCCTCCGCCCAGCTCAGCCGCCGGAGCCGCCGCTGCTGCCGCATCCGCGCCCTCAACACCCGTCGAAACACCCTCCGTGGGTGAAGGCGCCGACGAGCTCCGCGAGGTTTACGACGAGCTCGAAGCCGCCCGCATCGCCGTCTACCCGATCGACGCCCGCGGCCTCACTACCGGAGGCGACGTCGCGCTCGGCCCGCAGCAGTCGCAGATGATTCAGACCGCTGAAGCCACCGGCGGCCAGGCGTTCTACAACAGCAACTCGCTCGCTCTGGTCGCGTCGCATATCCTCTCCACCGACTCCAGCTCCTATACCCTCACGTACTCGCCGCAGAACTTCCACTACGACGGCAAGTGGCACAACATTCGCATCGAAGGCCGCCGCCCCGGCCTGCACCTCAACTACCGCCGCGGCTACTTTGCCGACCAGACGCAGCAGCCCGCACCCAAATCGCGCAAGCTCAACACCCTCTTTGCCGGTGACTCCGGTCCCCTCGCCGCGCCGGACCTCCGCAGCTCGCCGCTGATCTTCAAGGCCAGCGTTCATCCGGTCTCCACGGCGCCCTCACCCGCTGCCGCGTTCATTCCTCTGCGCCCTGCCGCGCCGGCCGCCAAAGGCACCACAGCCTTCGACATCGACTATTCGCTCTCCACGTCAACGCTCACCTCAGCGACCGTTGACGGCGCCCCACGCGCGACTGTCGTCTTCGCCGCCCTCGCGCTCGACAGCGACGGCAATCGTATCGGCCAAGCGATCGACCGCGTGCGCTTCCCGCTCACGCCTGACAGCCCCGCGCGCAGACTCGACGTCGAGCAGCAGATCGATCTCCCCAGGGGCAGCGGATTCGTCACAGTCACCGTCTGGGATCCAGCCAGCGGCCACATCGGCACCCTGCAAGTCCCCGTCACAGCTGGCAAGAAATGACACAGGCGCGCAAGCCTCGCCCCGCGACGGTCAAATCCCCAAAGAATTTTCGAATTTCACGCGCCACTTCCGCGTCGTCTGCGCTACAGTTCTGTCCTGTCCCGCACGATTCTCATCTCTCCGCCAAATGAGGCCCGCATGAGCACTGCCGCAGTACCGTCGATCGATCAGATCAAGTCCTCGATGCGCTCCGCCTGGATGGCCGGCGACTTCGGTGTCGTCGCAAAAACCATCTCCGGAGGCGCCGACGAGTTCATAGACCGCCTTAACCTCCCGGCCGGCGCGCGCGTGCTCGACATCGCCTGCGGGACCGGCAACACGGCCCTGCCGCTCGCCCGCCGTGGATGCATCGTCACCGGCGTCGACATCGCACCCAATCTGCTCGAGCAGGCTCGCGTCCGCGCGGCCCAGGAACAACTCGCCATCACCTTCGAAGAAGGCGACGCCGAGGCCCTTCCCTACGGCGACGCCACCTTCGACGCCGTCACCACGATGTTTGGCGCCATGTTCGCCCCGCGCCCTGAGCTTGTCGCCCGCGAGTGCGCGCGCGTGCTCCGCCCCGGCGGCCTGCTCGCCATGGGCAACTGGGATCCCGCCGGCTTCACCGGCCGCATGTTCAAGGTGGGCAGCAAGCACGCGCCGCCGCCGCCCGGCGTCCCCCCACCGGTTCTCTGGGGCGACGACGCGACCGTCCGGCAGCGCCTCGAACCCTTCTTCACAGACGTCCGCACCGAGCTCATCCCGATCGACTTCAACCTGCCCGCCAGTCCCGCCGGCGCTGTCGATTTCTTCCGCACTTACTTCGGTCCCACCAAGACCGCCTTCGCCCGACTAGACGAATCCGGACAGGCTGCCTTCGCCGCCGAACTCATCGCGCTCTGGTCCTCCGCGAACGAGTCGCCCAATCCTGCCAGCCACACGCTCGTCCGCAACCAGTATCTGCAGGTCACCGCCACCCGCGCCTGAGCGCGCTCGCCGGCGTTTCGGACTCGACGCGCAGATTCCGGATGATCCGGTAGCAGTCGCACGCCGCCTCCTCCATCTGGCTCCGGTCCAGGATCGTCACCTGTCCGCGGTGGTAATCAATCAACCCGCTGCGCTGCAGCGTTCCCGCGATCACCGTCACGGTCGCCCGCCGGGAGCCCAGCATCTCCGCCAGAAACTCTTGGGTGAGGTCCAGCACCTCGGTCCCCGTCCTGTCCTGCGCCATCAGCAGCCATCGCGCGAGCCGCTCTTCCGCGTCGTGCAGCCGGTGGCACGCCGCTACCTGCGTCAGGATCAGCGTCTCCGTCTGGACAAACTCCAGCAGCGCGTCGCGTATCTCCTCCGACGCCCTCACCGCGCTGCGCAGATCCCGCATCGGGATCCGCAAACCGTCGCCGCCCACCTGCATCAGGCACTGCACCGGACTTCGCTTTGTTCCCAGTACCTGGAGTCCGCCCGCAACGCCCTCATGCCCGTGCATCCCTACCTCGACCGCACCTCCATCCACCATCTCCGAGACGACGGACGCCAGCCCCGACGTCAAAAAGTAGGCGTGTTCGACGATCTCCTCCGCCCGGTACAACACCGCTTTCGCGGGCAGCGGCACCGGCGTGCATTTGCTCAGCAGAAGATTCTGGCTCTCCGCCGAAAGCGACGAAAGAAAGCGATTGTTGTGATTAGTGGACATGACGCCCCCTCGCGTACGAACTCAGTTCGCAAGGAACGTCCGCTTTCCCGGACGCGGGTCACGTCTCTGACTAGATCGGGGAGCTGCTCTCAACCCCGTGCGTTCAGCCTACTCCTTTGAATTAAATAGTTCGCCCCGCCCGTACGTTACCGTACCAACTTTCGTGTGCATCCCGGCCTATCGTGAGAGTTTCACGCTAGCCGTCATAGCGGAGGCCCGCGAATGTCCTCCCGAATCCTCACATTCGGTCACGATCCCACCCTTCAGCGAACCCGCGAGCTTCTCCTGCACCATGATGGCTTCGACGTCGTCACGGCGGCCAATGGCCTTGAAGCCGCCCGCGTTCTCGAGCATCAGCACTTCGACCTCCTCATCCTCTGCCACACCATTCGGGAGCAGGAACGGAGTTCCTTCCTCTCTCTCTTTCACGCCTCGGATCACCCCGCGAAGGTGCTTGTACTGTTCACCGGCACGTCGCCGTTGGTCGAGCCCGGCTGCGACTCAGTTTTCTGCACGTTCGATGGCCCCGGCACTCTGCTTGCCGCGGTTCACGGATTAACCGACGACGGGTATTCAACCCCCGCAACCGCTGCTTGAAAGGGCCCCACTATGCCGCAATTCGCTGGTACTGTTCGCTGGTTCAATAACGCAAAAGGCTACGGCTTCCTCGGCCGGAACGATGGCGGCCCGGATGTCTTCGCTCACTTCAGCTCCATTCAGAAGAGCGGGTACAAAACCTTGAAGGAAGGCGAAGCCATCACCTTCGACGTCGTCCGCGGCGAAAAGGGGCTGCAGGCCGACAACGTTATCCCGATTTCGGAAGCCGCCGACGTCGCGCATCCGCCGCAATCGATTCCCGCATCCCCCGCATCCGCACAGCAACCGCACCACGCCTGAACCCTCCGCCACATCTGTGCTGCTTCAGCCTTATGAAACTTCCACTCCTTATGTGCTCCCTCCCGTCCGCATCCAATCGCGGACAGGAGGGTGTCATGTCAGTTCAATCGGCCGCGCAAAACCAACTCGAATCCCGTCTCCCCAAAGTCATCGACGCACGCACCCACGGCATAATCGACTACTGCCACGCGGCCTTCTTCCTCGGAATGGCACTCGTCTGCCGTAAGAGCAACCGCCCTGCCGCCATGGCCGCGCTCCTCACCGGCTCTTTCGTTCTGGTCGAATCCCTCCTGACCGACTATCCGCTCGGGGCGTTCCGCGTTCTTCCCTTCCGTACCCACGGCCGCATGGACGCCGGTTTTGCGGCTTCCTCGCCGATCATGCCGCGCGTCTTCGGCTTCTCCGGAACACCGGCCGCCCGCGTCTTCCAGGGCAACGGCCTGGTGGAAGCAGCTGTCGTCGGCCTCACCGATTTCTCCAGCGAGCATGCCCGCGCCCAAGCTGGAGAAGCTGCCGAAGCTGCTTGAGGTCCTCTACTAAGCCCTCACCCCAAGATTCAGCAAACATAATGGCTCGCGCTCACATCGCGCGGCCTCCTGCCGTAACGCAAGCAGAGAACGGTGTCCGTGTACCATCGCAAAATGAGCGTCTCTTCCTCCCGTGCGGACACGCCCATCCGCGCTGCGGTTCTCGGCTACGGTCTGGCCGGCCGCGTCTTCCACTGTCCATTCGTCTCCGCCGTCCCCGGCCTCGAACTCACCGCAATCGTCCAGCGCACCGGCAGCGAAGCCGCGCTCGCCTACCCTGAAGCGCGCATTCTCCGCTCCGCCGACGAGGCCTTCGCCGACCCCAGCATCGATCTCATCGTTGTCGCCACGCCCAACGAGACTCACTTCGACCTCGCCTCGCGCGCGCTCCAGGCCGGCAAGCACGTCGTCGTCGATAAGCCCATCACCTCCTCCGCCGAATCCGCCCGGCAGCTTGCCGCCCTCGCACGCGCCGGCAAGCGCATTCTCGCGCCCTTCCACAACCGCCGCTGGGACGGCGACTTCCTCACCCTCCGCAAGCTCCTGCTCGACAGCACCCTCGGCCGCGTCGTCGAGATCGTCTCCCGCTTCGACCGCTACCGGCCGCTCCAGCGCCCCAACACCTGGAAGGAGTCCGCCAACGCCTCCACGGGCGTGCACTTCGACCTCGGCCCACACCTCGTCGATCAGGCGCTCGCTCTCTTCGGCCCTCCCGCGCGTCTCGCGGCCAGCCTACGCTACGACCGCGATCGCACCGACATCGACGACGCCTTCGACCTCATCCTTTACTACGACATGCCCTACGGCCGCGCGCTCCGCTACGCCTGCCACGCCACTCTGCTCGCCGCGGACCCCTCCCCGCGCTTCCTCGTCAACGGCACTCACGGCACCTGGCGCAAGTTCGGCGTTGACCCCCAGGAGCCCACGCTGCTCACTACCACACGCCGCCCGCCTCGCCTCGAGTCCCCGGAATCAGCGGCAGAGCCCTGGCTAACAGAACCCGAATCAGCCTGGGGCACGCTCACGCTCGCGCGCGAGCTCTCCCAAAGTCCCGAGCTCACCCAGGCACCGCTGCCCACCATCCCTGGCGACTATCGCCTCTTCTACGCCAACGTTCGCGATGCAATCCTCGGCCGCACCCCGCTCGCCGTCTCCGCCGAGGATGGTTATCGCACCCTCCGCCTGCTCGACCTCGCCCGCGAATCCCACAGGCAGCGCCGCACGCTTCCCGTCACTTGGGACTGAAACGCTCAGTAATGTTTGTAAGCCGGGTTGAATGCCGGCCGCGGATGCTGATGGATGAATGCCGCCACGTCGTACGCATCCTGCGGCGTGAGAATTCCCATCCGGTTCTGCGGCATGTTGTGCTGAACGAACGCCGCCATCTTCGGGATCTGGTTCATGCCCGCGCCATCATTGAACGAATCCGCTCCCCACACTGCTGGAAACATCGGAGCTCGCCCGGCGCCATCGTTTCCGTGACATCCCGCGCACTGCGCGTAATAAATTTGAGCGCCGTGCTCTGGATCAGGCGTTAACTGCGGCAGCTTCACCAGTCCTCTGCCCTTGAACTCCTCATGCCCGGGCTCAGGTTGCGAAAGCCAATCGATGTAATCCACCAGGTTCTTCATCGTCTCGCCGTCATAGTCCAGTGGCTTGCCGTTCTCGCTGCGCACAAAGCACTCCTGGATTCGATCCTTCATGCTGATCATGTGCCCGGCGCGCTGGTTATACATCGGAAACAGCTTGGGCAGGCCCACCATCGGCGACGCATACGGCTGAATCCCCCCTTCCGCATGACAGTTCGCACAACTGATCTTGTTACCCGTATGGTCCGCCGCATACAGCGGCGTCTCATTGAAGATCACCGCGCCGCGTCGGATGCTGTCTCCCAGCGGGCCATCGGGAATCGTCGAGTCACGCGGCGGCTGCCACTCGGTCGCATGAACCTCAGCGCCCCACCAGCGGAACGACAGGTCGTGCACCAGCAGCCCAACGAAAACCGCAGCGCAGTAGATCAGCAGAATCAGGCCTCCAGCCAGCGCAAGGCTCCAGCGGCGAATCACGGCTTCGCGCTCTCCGTCGAAGCCGGACGGAAGCCGAACTCCTCATACGCCGCCTGCGCCTCATCGGAGGCCAGGTAGTGGATCCACGCAAGCGCCGCGTCCCGATGCGGCGCGTCTTTCAACACACCCGCCGCATACGTCGCCTGCGCATTGAACTCCGCCGGAATCTTCACTCCCTCAATCGCATTGCCCAGCTTCTGCTGAAACAGAACCTCCGAGGTCCACACCACACCTGCATCGCTCGTTCCCGCGAGAATTCTCATCGGTGTCTGGCGATGATGAATCTGCGTGAGAACGACGCCACCTTGCCCTACGCGCGTCTTGTAAACCTCAGCCGCCAGCGCGTCACCTCCACTTTTCTTGAGCGCCGCCTCGACCTGTTTGCCAATCCCTTCGAATTCCGGGTTCGGCAGCGCCACTTTCACATCCGCTCGTGCCAGATCTTTGAGGGACGCAATGCGCTTCGGATTTCCCGCCGCAACCATGATCTCGAGATTGTTCGTCGTGTACGTCACGACCTGATCGACCCTATCGCTCTGCTTCATTGCCGCCAGCGCACTGGCTCCGGCTTCATAGACATCCGGAGCTACATGCAGCGTCAGGTTCCCAAGGGTGATCCCGTCTCCCGCCTGCATCTGTTTCAGCAGAACGCCCGGAGGTAGAGTCTCGTAAAAAATGTGGCCCGCCAGTTCCGGATGCAGCTTCTCGAAGCCCGCGATCAGTCGCGGCATCACAAAAAACTGATTGCCCCCGACAAACAGCACCAGCCGCGCTCCGATCGGATCGCCATGCAGATCCGGCACGTTGTCGATATCCGGGACTTCGAACACAAACCCCTTCGACGCCGCCGGATTGTTTCTTCCGCCGCTCCACGGCGGCATGCTCTTCTGCGCCAGCGCGGCCGCCGCAACCACAAACGCAAGCAGAACGGAAAACATCTTCATCGTTCGAGCCTCAGCTAAACCGTGATGTAGGTGAAGTGCCCTTCCGACTGCAGCAGCGCGACCGTTGCTACCATCGCCGGAACAATCAGCACACCAGGAAGCACGTGCGCCTGCAGATCCTTCACGATCTCTGCCGGCGAGGAGGTCAGCGAAAATTGCTTCACCATCGCCGCCGCCTGCTCCTCCGTCGCCGTATGGCAGGAGAGAAACTTCACGCCGCGATGCTGCAGCCCCTCGATCGTGTGATCCTGCATCCTCGACGAACGATCCTGCGGATCATCCGAACTGTTCGCCTTGGCCGGAAGAAAGATGTTGCGCGTTGCGGGCTTGCCTGTTGCCGGATCGTTCACATCCACAAACTCACCCAGCCGGTACTTCGCCCACATCGAGTCATCAAACGCCAGCGCGTTCGATGGCCCATGCATCGCCACCGCAATCTTCACCTCATCCTCGGCAATCCCGAACCCATACCGAAATCCGTTCAGCGAGTTCTTCACGTTATTCAGGAACTTGCCTTCGCCCACCCCGCGCACGTCATACACCTGCTTCACCCTCGCCGTGCTCTGCACCAGCTTCTCGAACTCACTGAAGTTCCAATCGGTGCGCTGATACACCAACTGGGCTTCCCCGCTCGGCGACGAAACGCCCATTGCACCCAGCGCAGCCACACTTGTCCCCAATCCACCCACAAACTTCCTGCGCGAGAACGTCATACACATCCTTTCCGTCTGCCATGGCCACTCACTTAGCCACAAAGAGGTACTTCAACCGGCTCTAATCGATTCCTATAGATTACATTCCGTACTGCGCTCCCGCGCAACCTTGCCCAGACGGCCAGAATCCTGTCCCGCGCTAAACTATTCCTGATGGCGTCGCAGCAAAACTCCCCCCTGAAGTTCATCGCCGCCGGCGCGCTCATCGTCGGTGTCGTCGTCTGGCTCGCGCTCTCCGCGGGCAGCCAGGCGAAGAGCTACTACGTCACCATTGCTGAGCTCCAGCAGATGGGCAACAAGGCCTACGCCCGCCATCTACGGGTCGCCGGTAACGTCAAGCCCGGCAGCATCCAGCGCGTCGGCACCAACGCAACCTTCACTCTCGTCGAACTCAACAAGACGCTCCGGGTTACGTACCAGGGCGCCGAGCCGCCGCCCGATACCTTCAAGGATGATGCTCAAGCCCTGGCCATCGGCACCTATGGCCGCGACGGCGTCTTCCACGCCACCGAACTCCAGGCCAAGTGCGCCTCCAAATACGCTCCCGCCAAACCCGGAGCCACCCCCACAGGCAACACCGCCC
>DASYBN010000207.1:0-1513 GCA_036500785.1 Acidobacteriaceae bacterium | reverse complement strand
ACGCTACATCGTCTCCAGCACCACGCTGGACGGCCTTTACGCGGTGCGCGTCGCCATCACCAACCACCGCAGCCAGATGCACGACTTTACCGCGCTGGCTGAGGACTGCGTGCGCTTCGGCGATCGGATCGCAGCGAACGCATGAACACTCGCGAAGAGTTGCAGCGCAACCTGACGGAGGTGGAAGAAATCATCGAGTCTGCCTGCCGCCACGTGGAGCGCTCGCGCAGCGAGATCACGCTCATCGCCGTGACCAAGATGCATCCCGCAGCCGCGATTGCCGCGGCCGCCGAGCTTGGCATCACCCACATCGGCGAGAACAAGGTGCAGGAGTTCGATTCCAAGCAGCCGGAGTGGCTTCCCCTGCGCGACGCTCACAAGCTGCATGCACACCTCATTGGACATCTGCAATCAAACAAGGCCGCACGCGCTGCCACACTCTTCGATGCAATCGATTCCGTCGACTCCCTTCGGCTGGCGGAGCGCCTGGATGCAGCAGCCGCAGCGCTTCATCGCACGCTGCCTGTCCTGATCGAGATCAAGCTGAGCCATGAGGAAGCGAAGAGCGGCCTGACCCCGCAAAGCGCCGAGCTCGAACAGCTGCTCGAACGCCTGCCCAGCCTCACCCACCTGAACGCGCGCGGACTGATGACCGTGCCCCCTTATCTGCGCGATGCCGAAGCCGTGCGCCCCTACTTTCGCCAGTTGCGTGAGCTGCGCGACACATACGCGCAACGGCATCTGAAGTTGCAGCTCAACGCGCTCTCCATGGGCATGACCCACGACTACGCCGTCGCGATCGAAGAGGGCGCAACCGAGATCCGCCTCGGCACCGCACTCTTCGGCGCGCGCGTTTACAGCAACCCCTAGATGCTTCCCCTTCATGTAGCATCGCTCGTGACCCGAAAGGCTTCTCCGAGCCCATGAATCATCTCTATGCCGGCGTTCTCGCCGCTATCGTTCTCGGTCTGCTCACCGTCTCCATCTCGCGTCTGCGCAAGACGCACACTAAGGACGACTACCTGGTCGCCGGCCGCTCGCTGCCCGCGATCGTTCTGGTCTTCACCCTGCTGTCGTCGTGGGTCGGCTCCGGCTCGCTGTTGGGTGGCGCGGAGAATGCCTACAAGCACGGCTTCGCAGCCCTGTGGCAGGCCGGCGGCGGTTGGGCGGGACTCGCGCTCATCTACTTCATCGCGCCGCGCGCACGTAAGTTCGCGCAATTCACCATCCCCGACCTGCTGGAGGTTCGCTACAACCAGATGGCCCGCGTGCTGGGCGTCATCGCCGTGCTGTTCACCTACACCGCCATTACCAGCTATCAGCTCATCGGCGGCGGCGACATCCTGCACATGGTCTTCCCCGGTTCGATCTCGTCGGATGGCGGCAAGTATCTGATCGCTGCCTTCGTCATCGTCTTCACCGCGATCGCCGGCATGTCGTCCGTGGCCTACATGGACGTACTGATCGGCATGCTCGCCACCGTTACATTGATCCTCGCCCTACCCTTCTTGAT
>DASYBN010000206.1:0-4831 GCA_036500785.1 Acidobacteriaceae bacterium | reverse complement strand
TCGTTGTCCAGGACAACGCCGAGCACGCCCGGTTCGCGATGATTGAGTGCACGCATCGCATTGAAGGTGTGGGTCCCGCTGCTGGCACCGGCGTCGATGGCTTTCCGTGCTTCGGAAGCGAGCGCGTCGGTGTGTCCCAACGAGCAGCGCACGCCCGTGCCCGTGGCATACGCGATGAGCTCGGCGGCCCCGCTGAGTTCGGGCGCAATCGTGAGCAGGTTGATGTGGCCCCGTGCTGCCTGCTGAAATCGCTCGAACAGGTGAATGGTTGGGGTCTGCAGGTCCGCCGCGGGATGCACGCCGCGCTTCGCGTGTGAGAGGAACGGACCCTCCAGATGTATGCCGCGCGGTTGCGCCTGGAGTGGTTGCGGCCCCGCTTCGATGGCGTCCGCCAGGCGTTCAAGTGAGTGCAAGATGATGTCGACGGGCGCTGTCACGGTGGTCGGCAAATACTGTGCCACGCCGCGGAATGCGAGAAAACGCTGCAGTTGATGCAGCTCAGGCTTGGAGGCCGACATGACATCGTGGCCCATGGCGCCGTGGGTGTGGACATCAAAGAACGCGCATGTGAGCGTATCTTCTTCGCGCGCCAGCGCTGTCGGGTCAGAGCTGATGTCGGTCAAGACCCCGTCGTCGTCGAGGATGAGGACAGGAAACTCGACCGAACCGATGTCAGTGAGCAGTCGACGGGCTGTGATGATGGTAGGCATCGTCTTCAGTTCGAGGGTGGAGCAGCCGCGGGTGGCGCGGAGGTTGTCGGAGGCTGCGGTGCGGGTGCGGTTGGACCAACCGCGGGCGTAGGTGGAGCGGCAGGGATGTCAAGATCCGACGCGGCCGGGAGCGTGTGAGTGTCGCCCCACTCCCGTTGCGCGCTCCGCACTTTGTCCATGCGCGCCAGCCAGAGGCCAACGGTGTAATCGTAATGCTCGAGCACCGGCCGCAGCGCGTACGGCCGGTTCGTTCGTAACCAGATCTGCGCATAGAGATCGCGGATGAGTGAGTAGCCGTCCTTGATGTCCTGGATGCGTCCATTCACACCGTTGATGTCGCCGAGCTCGCGATACACCTGCGCATGCTGTGTATGGTCGGTCGAGGCCGCGTCTGCTTGCGCGCGCGCGTAGGCTTGGGCCATCTCATCGGCTAGTTGGAACTTTTCGCCAATGAAGTCCAGGCGACGCGCGCCGAGCTCCAGTGCGTCGATCGCGTTTGTCTCACGCAGCGAGGTCGGGTTGGAGGGGAACTGGTCGGTCGGCGTGTAGACGACGGGTGTTGCCGGCGCAGGATACGCCGCGCGTGCCTGCGCAATCAGGTCGAGCGCGCGCTCCGCGTGCATGCGCAGCTCATGCGTGTACGGGCGAATTTTATCGGCGTACTGCTGCCCGTCCTTCGACCATGGATCCAGCCAGAACAGTCCGTCCGATCCGTCGCCCACCTTCGCGTTGTACTTGAGCATGTCGTGGGCGGCCATGATCTCCTGGTGTGCGGCGTTGAGCTTGCCCGTGAGATCGCCATGAAAAACCGGACCATAGCTCGCCTGGAACTGCGGAATCGAGCTCTCGCCCTGCTGCCAGGCAGCCGCGCAGCCGAAGAGAATGCCGTACCAGTTATTCGCTGCAAGAGCTTCGCCGTCGTCGTACCACAGCGTGTTCAACTGTCCGGTCGCGCCCATCTGCTGGCCGTCGCGAGTGAACTCCTGAATATTTTCGAGCCCCATGTTGTAGTTCGGGTACACGCGGTTCCAGTTGTTGATGCCGGGCGCAACCCAGGTCTCAAAGCCGGCCGACTTGAAGTAGTTCAGCCATTTGCCGAAGCCTTTGTCCGAGGGCGCATAGTGCCAGCTGATGGCGATCGTGTTGCGTTTAAACTCTTCGGGCATTTGCTTGAGCAGATCCGGCGAGTGCTCCGCAATATCACCCCAGAACAGCAGCTTTCGGTTCAGTGGACGCAGCGTGTTGTCGATCTGCTGCATGAAATTCAGGTACACCGGCCCGAGCCCCTGCTGTTCGACCGCCGTCTTCGTCTGTCCCACGCCCAGGTCTTCCGTCTCGTCCGCGCCGACGTGCAAAAACGGCGAAGGATATAAAGCCGCAAGCTCTGTAAACATCTGCTTGATCACCTCAAGCGATCCTGGTTGTCCGGGAGCGAGCACCGCGCCGTGCGGCGTTTCGGCCAGCGGCTGATACTCCTCGTATACCAGCATGTGGCGCAGATGTCCGAACGCCTCCTGGTCGGGCACGATCATGATGTGGTACTTCGCCGCGTAGGCCACCAGCTCGCGCGCGTCATCGGCCGAGATGCTTCCGCCCGGTGGCGCCGGCAGCGGATTTGACGCATACTGCTGCGTGTTCTCGAAGTACGGCGAGTAAAGATTGTCCTTGTACGCTGCAAGGGTCCGGACGATCTTCTTCTGAAACTCCAGCGTGTCCACGGGACCGCGCGAGAGATCATCGCTGAGGCCGCGATACTGCATCGCCGGCCAGTCGTGGATGTCGGCGGCGTGCAGCACGAAGCTGCCGTTCGGCTGGCGCTCGATCATCTGCTTCACGGTCTGCGCCGCATAAAAAACCCCTGATCCAGTTGCTGCCGTCAGCGTCAGCACGCCCGGCCCAGAAGCAATCGTGTAGCCCTCCGCCTGCATCGCAGCCGTGAAGGTCGGATCCGGGTGCTGCCCCAGCCGCTGCAGCACAATCCGCAGACCCATGCCCTCCGGCACACCGCGCTCCTTGAGAACATCGCGCAGATCGCTCGCCGCAAACTGGTCTTCCGCATTGCAGTTCGGGCAATCGACCGTCACGCCCGGCACCGGCTGATCTCCTTTGAGCGAGATCTCGCGCGGCATTGGAATCAGGTGGAGAGAAGTTGTTGCTGTCTGTGCGGAGACGGTGGCCGCGAGCCCGGCAAGAACGGCGAGTACAAGAAAACGCATGAGATAACGGTACACGTAGCCGGCTGATTGAAAAAAGAATGCGGCTGAGTACCTCTCGCGAGATACCCGGCCGCTCCTTCGATTAGTGCGACGGAATCACCAACAGCGTAATCGACTGCGCCGGGAAGGTCGCGTTGATCGTGCTGGTTGTTGAGGGCGAAACGGCCGCCGTGATCGCAGCCGCTGGCTGCGAGGTAATCGCGTTCAGGTTGGCGTTGCTGTACTGATAGACCTGCGCGGAGGTGGCCGTGCTGCTCAGGTTATTGATTGATAGAGTGTCTGTGAGCGAACCGTAGGTCTTGTTGATAACGACGATCGTGACCGCGGTATCCGAGGTGCGCGAGGCCGCGTACACCGCGAGCTTGCTCTGGTCTCCGCTCGCTGAGGTTAGCTCCTGATCACCGAACGTCGATTTGCTGCCATCGTAGTTGCGATAGATCTCGAACGCCATGTTGCCCGGAACGTTGGCCGTGTAGTCGCCGGTCGGCCAGAAGACGCCCATGTCAAGACCGTACTTTCCGAAGATTCCCAGCACATCCGCCTGCGTGACTGCGCCGTTGATTGCCTCGGTTCCGCCGAAGTTGTACTCGTCTATGGAAGTCTTCGTGCCCGGGTAGTCGTTCTTGACCCATGTCTCGAGCATCGGAATCAGCTGCGGCGCCTGCAGCGGCACGCTGCAGCTCTGTGTGCTCGGATTCGCGCTGTAGTTCGGCTGCGGGAAGTTTGGATCCGTGTACGTCGCGTCCCACAGCGACCGCGTCGAGTTCACGCGCGCCGCCTGTTCGCCCGTATCGCCAGCCGTGGTCAGGCCGACGGAACTCCCGTTGTAGGTCGCGGCGGAGTAGCCATGGATATCGACATAATCCAACAGGCGGACGCCGAAGTTCGCCGAAGCCTCCGACATCTGCTGCAGGTAGTACTCGATCATCGGAATGCCGCCGTGCGCGGTTCGATCGGCCGGGTTGCTCCACGGCTGATAGCACGGTCCCGTGCCCCATCCGCTTTCGATGTCCTTCTTCGAGTAGAAGTAGTTCCACCAGTAGTCGATGACCGGCCCGCTGACCTGCGCATTTGGATCCATCTTCTTGATCGCCAGCGCCGTCCCAATCCCGCCGTTCGTCACCTCGTCATACGTCGAGGGGCTCGGATGCACGTCGCGATGCACACCATCCCACCACGCAGGCTCGTTATCAAGATCCCAAATCGTCGCATCTTTCCCTGCGGCGTTCGTGCAGACAGTACCGGTGGTGAGAAGGCAATTGACCCATCCTCCGCTCCATGTGGCCTGCGCCCATGCGGTCGTGTAATTCGCCGAGGAAGAAGGAGGGGTCGGCGGCGGCTCCTGGAAGCTCGTCGTCTGCCACGTGGTCGAGTTGCCGAGGAAGCTGCACCCGCTCGAGCTTGTGCAGGTCTGCGCCGGGCTTGTGTTTGGGATTGTTGTCCCTTGCGGCACAATGCCGTTGCCGCAGTTTGATCCGTCGTAGCTCGTCTGGTTCGGATAGCTCGACTTCGGGAAGCTGCACGCCGTCGTACTGTTGTTGCTGACGTACCCTTGCACGGGCGCCGTGCCGATTGATGCGATCCCGAGCGCCGTCGTCTCCGCGATGAAGTCGTTGAAGTTGCTCTCTGAATTCACGCTGTTGGAGTTGGTCGTCAGCAGGCCATACGTACCGCCGTTCTGGAAGTAATAGTCGGCGGCGGAGTTTGAATTTGCGTTCTGGTAGTTGTAACGCGAGGTCGCATCACCTCCCCAGCGACTTACCGTGATGTTTGCGTTCTGCGCCGTCGTCTGATCGAGCAGATAGGCATTCATGCCGTAGATCAGCGGGTTGATGGGGCAAGGGCTGTTGCTCGCGCAGGTGGGGTTAGAGGGGTTGCCGTCGGAGGCGTTGGCGTCGATGGTGA
>DASYBN010000205.1:0-1531 GCA_036500785.1 Acidobacteriaceae bacterium | reverse complement strand
TGGAGCGCCGAGCGACCGGCCACGGAACGCCGTGGCGGCTTCCGCCCGCTCAGGGCTGCGCCCGATACCGCTCACAAGGCCGCCTGAGTTCGTGGTTTGTCCGCTTATGCGTGAAATCCGGGCGTTTCGTTACTTCCGGCCATGAGGACGATCGCGCATGGCCGGTCCTTTTACCCCCTCCTGGCCGCGTTCGTGCTCGTCAGCCTACAGGGTAGCTATTAGCTCCCCCGTAATGCTGCAACAGTGCAACTCTCGATCAGCCGTCAATTCACCTGATCTGGCAGCAGCCGCGACACTTCGGGCATGGAATAGCCTCTGCTCGCGAGACGACGTACTACTGCAGCGACTGCTCGAAGCCTGGAGCGCGTCCTCGAGTACCTCCGACGAGCAGCTAGGGGTTCACGGGTCCTATCACCCGTATGTTACCCATCCCCGACGGCACGCGCGTGGCCGTGCACCTACTCACCGGAATAGTGGCACAACGCAGCAAAAATGTTGACTTGTACAAGTACCTAACTAGGCCTGTCGAAAACGGGTTTTGCGGCGGTCCGAAACCAGATCGTCAGGCCTCACCGTGAAGCCGGCGCGGCGCAGCGCATCCATGATCAGGTATGTTTTGGTCACCCGCTCGCGGGCTGACCTTTCAGTCAGCTCCTGATCGAGATATTCAGGCAAATCCACCCGAAAACTGGCGTAGCGGGAGCGGCGCCCTGGTCCCGGCTGCGGCGTCGCTTCTGGAGCAACAAACGGTTCGACCGGTTCCGCAACCCTGTTTTTCGCAGGCACGATTTGCACGTGGGCGCCATAGGTGTTCGTGATTTCCTCGACATGACGCTCGGCTTCGGCATCATCGATGCCGGCCGGCTTGAGGTCGCGCAAATTGAGACGCCCCTTCCCCACCCTCCTCTGGCCGGCGGCCAGGAGCTCGTCCGTTGCTGGCGGAATTTCGGCCGCGCGCGATCTCGCCTTCACGCCGCCTGCTCCTGGCTCGCCGGCTCATTCGATGTTGAAAGAGCACTTCGGCGACTCCGCGAGCAGCTGTCCGAGGAGCACCGCGGGCGGGGACCTAAAGAACGGGTTTGTATGACTCTCTGCTGGAGGAAGCCAGATTCGAACTCTCAGTCCCCATGAGGGTCTGACCTTTTCCGAGCCGGCCCGGCCTGTTGGCGAGAAGCGAAGGCCGCCAGGAAGCGGCGGTTACAGGTAGGCGCGCTCGACGCGTCGGATGGCCTGGAAGCGCTGGAACGCCTTGCGCTCGTCTTCAAACCCCAGGAATGAGCGGATCGTGCTGCCGCGAAAGGTGTGCGCGAACATCTTCGGCGCGTTCCGCAACAGGAAGAGTGGGCTGTGAGCGAACGCGGCCGGCATATGGCGCAGCTTTATCCAGCGCTCCGCTCGCCACCGGAGGAACTCGACCTCGTCCGCCGAGAGATGTTCGGTCCTGACGACCGCGGTGGTGCCGTCGTACTCCTCGAGCCGCTGGTTGATGATCAGCCCGCGGTCCCGGAAATCCTTGGTCATCGGCGTGCCC
>DASYBN010000204.1:0-24937 GCA_036500785.1 Acidobacteriaceae bacterium | reverse complement strand
TACTTCGACCTCGTCTGGAACGCGCTCCACACCTTCATCCGCATTCCCGCCGCGGCCCTGCTCGCCTATCAGGCCGGCAACACGCTCTCGCCCGCCGAGCACGTCCTCGTCACCGCCGCAGCCGCCGCCGTCGCAGCCGCCGCTCACACCGCCAAGACCTCCGCCCGCGTCGCCGTCTCCGCCAGCCCCGAGCCCGTCTCAAATGTCGTCCTCAGCACCTCCGAGGACATCGCCGCCGCGGCCATCACCTGGCTCGCAACGGTACACCCGTACCTCAGCGCCACGATTGTCGCTGTGCTGCTGGTCTTTTTCGCGATCATGATCCGCCGCATCATCACCGGCGTCCGCCGCTTCATCGCGCGACTGCGCCGCGGCCCTTCGACGGAACACACGCTTCCAGCCCAGCCACCGAGCGCTCGGCAACTCCACTAAGGGCCCGATCGGGTGTCACAGGTTCCGCCTCTGAGACGTCGGTTCTCCGAATGCATCGGCTACATCAATACGACGAGCCGCGGAACTACGCCCCTGAGCGAAGCCGAAGGATGCCGTCAGTCTCGTTAAGGGCACGGATTAAAAGCCTGTCCTGGGCGAACCGAGCGATGCCCTCAGTCTCGTTATGCCGTTAGTCTCGTTAAGGGCACGGCTTTAGAGCCTGTCCTGAGCGAAGCCGAAGGATGCCGTACGCTCCCCGCAAAGCATCGGGGCTTCAGCCCCTGAGGTACGCCTGGCAAAAGCCAGGGGCACCGCGAAACCTCGCGACGCCCCAGACCTAATCCCTAATCCCTGCCTCTACCGCCGCACCGTCTTCGCCCGCGGCAGTGACGCCTGCTTCTTCCCCGGAGCGCGCTTCGACCGCCAGTCCTGATACGCCACCAGCATCGGCGCCGCCACGGCAATCGACGAGTACGTTCCGATGATGATGCCAACCACCAGCGCGAACGAGAAGCCATGCAGCACCTCGCCGCCAAACAGGTACAAACTCAGCACCGTAAGGAACGTCAACCCCGAGGTCAGCACCGTCCGGCTCAGCGTCTGGTTGATCGAGCGGTTCACCACATCCGCCAGCTTCTCGCGCCGGTTCAGCGCCAGGTTCTCGCGAATGCGGTCGAACACAACGATCGTGTCGTTCATCGAATAACCAATCAAGGTTAAGATCGCCGCGATCACCGTCAGCGAGATCTCCTGGTTCGTCAGCGAGAACGCGCCCACCGTAATCAGCGTGTCGTGAAATACCGCGACCACCGCGGCCAGGCCGTAGATCAACTCAAACCGGAACCACAGGTAGATCAGCATGCCTGCCAGCGAGTAGGCCGTCGCCAGCCACGCCTGGCGCTGCAACTGCTTGCCGGCCGTCGGCCCAATGATTTGCACCTGCTGCACACTGAAGCCGGAGTCATGATAGTTCGAGGTCAGCGCGCTCTCAACCTCGCTACGCCCTTGGTCGTGCGCCGTGTCGAGCGCTGTGCTCAGCGGCAGCTTCACAATCACATCGTTCCCGCTCATTCCCTGGCCGGAGATGCGCTGAATCTGCGCACCGTGAATGCCCGCCTGGTCCATCGCGGCGCGGATGTGGTCTTCATTCGGCGTCGAATTAAAGTGCACCGTGATCTGCGTGCCGCCCTTGAAGTCCACGCTCAGCGGCAGATGATGCCAGAACGCCAGGCTCAGAATGCCGGCCACCGAGAAGATCAACGAGAAGCCGAGGAAGTACCACTTCTTCCCCAGCCAGTCGATATTTACATCATGAAAAAATTCCACGTCGCTCTATATCCTTCGCGCGGCTCAACTCACCGCACCTCTGTCTCAATCCAGAATCTCTAAAATCCAAACTTTGCTATCTAAAATCTGTTTCCCTAAATCGACAGCTTGGCCGTGCGGCCGCCCTTCTCCAGATGCCAATCGAAAATCACACGCGACACGAAGACCGCCGTAAACAGATTCGCCATCAGACCGAGGGTTAGGGTCACCGCGAATCCTTTCACTGGCCCGGTTCCGAAGAGAAAGAGGATGGCAGCCGAGACGATCGTTGTGATGTGCGTGTCCAGAATCGTCACCCAGGCGTGGGCAAATCCATCGTGCACCGCAGCGGCCGATGTCTTGCCCGCACGCAGTTCTTCACGAATGCGCTCAAAGATCAGCACGTTCGAGTCAACGCCCATACCAATCGTCAGGATCACACCGGCGATGCCCGGCAGCGTCAGCGTCGGCGCAGGCAGCCCCAGCGATGGGAGAAGTCCAAAGAACCCTAACAGAATAATCAGGTTCAGAATCAACGCCAGGTCCGCATTAATCCCCGCGCCCCTGTAGTAGATCAGCATGAAGATCAGCACCGCGGCCATGCCCGCAATCGCCGCCACCACGCCCTGATGAATGCTCTGCTTGCCCAGCGACGGTCCAACTGTATTGGTATCAAGATAAGAGATCGACGCCGGCAGCGATCCCGTGCGCAGCATCAGGCTCAGGTCGTCCGCCTGCTGCTGCGAGAACCCGCCGCGAATCTCGCCCTGATCGCGAATCGGGCCTTCAATGTTCGCCACTTCGCGAATCTTGTTCTCGAGCACGATCGCCATGCCCGTGTTCACATTCGCCGAGGTGTACTTGTAGAAGCGGTCGCCCGCATCCGTCGTCAGCGTGAACGTGATGTCCGGCTGCCCGTTCTGGTCGGTCGAAGGCTGCGCTCCGCGGAAGTCCGTTCCTTCCACGATCGACGCGCGTTTCAGCGCATACCACTGGTCCGGCCCGCCCGCGCCGTTGCTGCCGTGCATCAGCACCTCATCCGGAGGCACCGCTCCGCCCAGCGCCGTCAGCGCCTGCTGCTCGTCCGGCCACGGTCCACCCGGAACCACCGCATGAATCTCCAGCTTCGCCGTCGACTGAATAATGTCCTCGACGCGCGACAGGTCCGTCACCCCGGGGAGCTCCACCAGAATCTGGTTGTCGCCCAGGCCGTACTGCTCGATCACCGGCTCCGACACACCCAGCGAGTCCACGCGCTCGCGGATCGTCTCAATCGACGTCTGCAGCGTGCGCGCCTCGAGGTCGCGGACCGCAGCCTGCTTCATCGTCAGCGTGTAGCCGCCGTTCGGTGAGCTGGTCACGTCGTAGTTCGAGTACTCCGTCGCCGTCAGCGCATCATGAATCGCCGACTGCTGCGCCGGCGTCCCTCCGGTGATCGTGATCGTCTCCGGGTGAGCCGGGTCCATCTTCGCCGCCTGCGCGCCCAGCGGCTGCAGCGTCGCATTCAGCGCCTGCACATCGCGGTCCGTCGCCGAGTTCACCGCCTCCGCCACGTGCACCTGCAGCACAAGGTGCGTTCCGCCGCGCAGATCAAGCCCCAGGTGGATGCGGTTCGTCAGCGCAGTCTTCAGGCCGCCCTTCGGAATCCCGAAGATCCCGTAAACAAAGATCACCAGCACCGCAATAATGAATGCTGTCTTGCCCTTCAGGTTCTTTCCCATCGTCCGTCTCGAATCCTTGCCTTCCTCGACCACCACGCTCCGTCATCGAGCGTCAAACGCTGTCATCTCGAGTGACCCAACGCTGTCATCCTGAGCGAAGCCCCCTCGGGGCGAAGTCGAAGGATCCCCGAATTTCGGCTTCTCTCAAACTCGCCTACGACTTCGGCGCTTCTTCCGTCGTGACCGCCGCAATCGCGCTCTTCACCATCTCCAGCTTCACGTTGTCCGGCGCGCACTTCACAATCAGCGCATCGTCCTTCACGCTCACAACCGTTCCGCGGATGCCCCCGTTAGTGGTCACCTTATCGCCCACCTTCAGGTTCGCGAGCATCTGCTGCCACGTCTTCTGCTTGCGCTGGTTCGGCGCAATCAGCAGAAAATACATCGCCACAAACATCAAAATCAGCAGCGGGAACCCGCCCAGCGAGCTCAAGCCCGGTATAGCCGCCATCCCTAGAACACACACACTTGAAATCACGCGGTTTTGCCCATAGCAGCACGCGCCCTCAATCCGGCGCGCTCCGCCTCATCTCTCTCTGCAACTCTCAGGAGTCTTCGCCGCCCAGGCAGGCAGCTTCGCGACGATTCGCCAGGAACTCCGACCCTGGAGACACGTCGGCCTTCCCGAGGCAACGTACACCTAAGCCTTAAGCATCTCCGCTGCGCCCCACCCTGTCAAGAAAATGTCATCCAATGCGTGACCGCGCGGCCCGCCGCGCACGCCCGCCTGCGCTCGGCAGCCGACCCCAAAACTTGTTGCCACTTCCGTTCTCCGCCCGCCTTCATGCCACTCCCTCCGGCCCGCCGATAGGACAACTAACTCTATTCATCCGCTCCGGAGATACTCAATGCCCGTACGCCCAACGGTCAGTCCTTATCCAGCGGCACCCTGTCCGCCATCGCCGCCGAGCTTCCCCAGAACACCGACCCCGGCACCAGCACCGGCAAGACGAGCACTCGGGCCCCAAGCCCCACACCCGAACCCGGCGGTCTGCTCCTGCTCTCCACCGGCCTCGTCGCCGTCGGCATCCTCGTCCTCCGCCGCAACCGCACAGCCGAGTCCTAGCCCAACTCCTGACTGAGGTCACCTTTCGCATACGAAGAAAGCGAGTAAACGCGCCGCTCCAGCCGGCGCATTTGCAGCCATACTCAGGCGGCAGCGGAAAGAACATCGAATCGAACACCTGTCAGCCGCTCCGATTCGTGCCAAAGACGCTGCGCTGTAGCCTCGTCCAACGCTTCCTTCGCCAGCCGTACTGCCTTGGGAAATCCCTTAAGCTCCGCAACGCCGTCCGGGCCATAGTAGCCGCCGGGAACCGCCTCAGGAGAGACCGCGGCAAACAGCGCCGGCAAAGCTCCCTGAGCCGCATTCTGCGAGAACAACGGCTTCATCACTTTCATCACGAACGTCATTCCAGCGCCAACGTGATCCGCCTGAAGGTTCGTTACCGCGTACCCAGGGTGAGCAGCCGTGCTGATGATCGGCGATCCAATCGACGTCAGTCGCCGTTGCAGCTCCTGCGCAAAGATCAGGTCCGCCAGCTTGGACTGCGCATAGGCCTGAAACATCGGCTCATAGACCCGCTCGCTCTGCAGATTGTCGAACTCGATCTTCCCTTGATTGCTGGCCGAGCTCGACACCGTCACCACGCGCGAGCCAGGCTTTGCCTTGATAGAGGGCAGCAGAAGGCCCGTGAGAGCAAACGGCCCAAGATAGTTTGTGGCAAACTGCCGCTCGAATCCGTCCTCTGTCACTTCGCGCTTCGGAAGTGCCATCACGCCCGCGTTATTGATCAGCAGATCGAGCGACTGGCCAGGAAACCGCTCGACCATCCGCTTCGCAAAGGAGCGCACTGAACTCAGCGAAGCCAGGTCCAGTATCTCCGGATGGAGCTTCGCATCCGCAACCTGTTGGAGGATGCGCGCCGCCGCATCTTCTGCCTTCGCCTGCGTCCGTGCCGGGAGTATGACCTCGGCGCCTTTCCTCGCCAATTCGAGTGCCGCCTCGAACCCGATGCCGCTGTTAGCGCCCGTGATCAAGACTCTGCGACCTGCCTGCGACGGGATGTTTTCGGTTGTCCAAGTCTTCTTCATGCCGGTAGTATCGAGCTGTCAGTATCCTTTTGCAATAAGGCACCTTTTTCGCCCGTACTTACCTGGAGGTAACCATTGAAGAAAGCCCGCAACAAAGCCCACACTGGCTGGCAGAAAATTGCGGAGTTCTGCGACACCCTGACCGAGCAGGAGGACGCCCTGACGCGCGAGATGGTCGCCTGCATCTCGGACAAATGGTCCCTCTGGACGATGAGCGTGATCGCCGAACACATCCGTCCCATGCGGTTTTCCCGCATCATGGAGCGGGTGGAGGGCATCAGCCAGAAGTCCCTCACCAAGACACTTCGCGGCCTGGAGCGCGACGGCCTGATCACTCGCAAGGTCTTCGCCGAAGTCCCACCCCGCGTCGAATACGCCATCACCCCGTTGGGCGCGGAAATGCTCGACCACGTCGCTCCCCTATGGCTATGGGTCGCAAAAGGCGTCCGGCGCTTCCAACATGCCCGCGACGCCTTCGATGGCCGCTGAAACAGTTTGAACCAATAAACAAGATGCGCCTTCAAACGCGTTTCGGGTTACGCGCACCCAACCTCCGCTCCAAAATTATTCGTACGCTCCAGCTACTTACAGCCGAACAACACCGGCCTGCCTCAGCGCCGCGAGCGTGGGAAGACCATCGATCGCCATCAGCAGATCGGCTTCCGCCAGAAGACTTCTGAGAACATGAACCACTCCGTCAGTTCCAGCCAACGCAAGACCGTAGACGTACGGCCGTCCGATTCCGACGGCAGACGCCCCCATGGCCAGCGCCTTGACGATATCGCTTCCGGAACGCACGCCAGAGTCGAACAGGACCGGCACCTTCCCGCAGGCGTCTACGATGCCGGGAAGCAAATCGATAGCGGCAATTCCACCGTTGGCCTGGCGCCCTCCATGATTCGAACAATAGATCCCGTCAACGCCGGCGTCGATGGCACGCCTGGCATCATCGGGATGACAGATGCCCTTCAGGATGAGCGGCAATTTCGTGAGCGAACGCAGCCAGGGCAGGTGCTCCCACGTAAGCACCTTGCCGACCAGCTGAGACCACCGAATCGCAGCGGCTGCTGGATCCTCTTCCGGTGACTTCGCCAGCGACCTGCGAAAGCACGGATCCGAGAAATAGTTCTCGAGCGCGACGCCGCGCAACTGCGGGAAGTTCGCAGCGTTCAGGTCTCGTGGCCTCCATCCAAGCACCAACGTATCCAGCGTGACGACGATTGCCTTGAAGCCGGCAGCCTCGGCGCGATGAATCAGACTCTCAGTCAGCGCGTCGTCCTTCGGCGTGTAGAGCTGGAAGAACCCTGGCGTCCCGTCGAGACTCTCCGCGACAGCCTCCAGCGGATCATTCGACAGCGTCGACGCAATCATCGGCACGCCGGTTGCCGCGGACGCGCGCGCCGTGGCCAGATCGCCGTGACCATCCGGCGTACACATCCCAAGAACACCGATCGGGCTGAGAAAGATGGGTGCAGGAAGCCTGAGGCCAAAGAGTTCAATCGAAAGATCGCGCGTGGAGCAGTCCACCAGCATCCGAGGCACAAGCCCCCAGTGATGAAAGGCCTCCGCATTTTGACGCTGCGTGAACTCGTCGCCGCAGCCACCTTGAACGTACGACAGAACAAACGGAGGCATCGCCGCCTGCGCCCGCTGCTCCAAAAGCCTGAAGTCGGTCGGCAGCGACGGAACTACGCCGCGAAGGCCGTTCGTGTAAATCTCATTTTGATAATCGCCGAAGTGGGGCATTCTCACCTGCGAATCCTGGATTGTAGACATGGAAGCCCGTACAGAGCTCTTTCACGCTGCGATTCTACGGGTTCCATTGAGATTCGGCAGGCCGATTTGCATCGCTGAGTGACTCGGCGATTTGCCCCCGATTGAAAATTGGTGCTGACAATAACGGCGTTTAGGAGAACGATCTATTTCAGCGCCAGTGGATGTTCTGATTCGACTCCACAGAACGTGCCCACCGGAAACCTGCAGCCGGTGTGGCTCTGCAGGTGTTCGATATGCGCTCGCGCACCTGTGCTGGATTCCTTCAACGCTTGCACTGGGCCGTGGCAGTATTTGCAGCGCATAATCTCGTCTCGCTCGGTGAGCGCTTCATAGATTGTGCATGGCAGCCAGCGGCCACGCACCTTGACCTCGCACTCCGTCATCACCGGCGGTCGCTTCTTGGCAGCCATCGACTGTGAGATGCTCCCGAGCCTTACTGAGCACCGCCTCTTCAGTAGGTCAGCAAATAGCCAAAATTCCCTCTTGACATCAAAGGAAAATCCACTACCATTTGGTTGTGGATCGATTGGACACAACATTCGCGGCTCTGTCTGATCCGACCCGCCGCGCAATGATCGAGCGCCTCTCCCGTGGGCCTGCCTCTGTGCACGGACTGACGGAACCGTTTGCCCTCTCGCAGCAGATGATTTCAAAACATATTGCCTATCTGGTGCGGGCGCGGATTGTGATCAAGACGAAGCGTGGACGCGAAAGTGTGTGCACGCTTCGGCCGGAGGCGATCAAGACAGTCAGCGACTGGGCTATAAGCTATCGCCGATTCTGGGAAGAAAGCTTCGACAAGTTGGATGTGGTGATCAATCAAATGAAAAAGGCGGAAATCAGAGATGAAAAACAACACGGTAAATGAAACAGAGCGGCTGGTTGTGACACGAATTTTCAATGCTCCGCGCGAACTGGTTTGGAAGGCGTGGACAGACCCGAAGTACGTGATGCAGTGGTGGGGACCGAAGGGCTTCACTTCGCCTGTCTGCAAGATGGATGTTCGTGTTGGAGGGAAATCTCTCTTCTGCATGAAGTCACCGGATGGGCAGGAGTGCTGGAATGGGATCGAATATTACGAGATCGTGCCGTACGAGAAGATCGTGTCCTTGATGTACTTCTCAGACGCGGACGGAAACAAGATTGATCCTGAGCAACTGGGAATGGAGTATGAGGCCATTGAGGGCGCATACGACGTGACCCTGTTTGAAGATCTCGGAGACGGCCGGACGAAGCTGACCCAGATTGGAAATGAGCCGATGGAGAGCGCGAGAGAAAGCGGTCAACTCGAGGGCTGGAACGAGATACTCGACAAAGTGGCTGCGGTGGTCGACAACCTGGCGCGGGCGAAATAAGAAACCGAAGCGTTGGTTCGCGAAACTCAACCGTGGAGCAGGAAATGAAAAGAACACCGTTTCTCGCTGTTGTGCTGCTGGCATTCGCATTTTCCGCGCATGCCCAGCACGCGGCGAAGAAAGATGCAGGCGTCAAACCTGCAGATCCGGAATCGAAGGTCGTGCTTGATTCCTGGAATGAGATTGGCCGCAAGCTGACGACGATGGCCGAAGAATTTCCTGAGGACAAATACGACTTCAGGCCGACGCCCGCGGAGCGGAGCTTCGCCGAGCAGTTGCTGCACGCGGCGGGCTCCTGCTACTACTTCACGAATCCTGCGATGGGGAAGCCCATCGTTGTAGAAGATCCGAAGCGCGACCAATACAAGTCAAAGGCCGACATCGTTGCGTTCGTCAGGAAATCCTTCGCCGAGGGTGCCGCCGCCATCCAGTCGAAAGGGGACAAAGGCCTGATGACGGAGGTTGTTTATCTCCCTCAGCAGAAATCGCGCCTTATCGACATCGCCTACGGCATCATCGAGCATAGCGGTGAACACTACGGCCAGCTCGTTGTGTACTACCGCCTTGCAGGTCTTGTGCCGCCGGAGTCGCAGCCCAAGAAGTAAAACTCAAGAAACCAGGCACCCCGTCCTTATCGCGCACCGTCTGCGCGAACGGGCGGGGATTTTGGTCTCGCTACCTTGAGTAGTCAAGGAGCCGCGCGGCATCTGGATATCTCTGCTTTCGTTCCGGTGCAAGATTTGGGTTCCGTCGCAGCGCCGCCGGGTGCCGATTTATCGCGGAACGCGATGAGTGGGATTCCGCTCTGCCGAAGGCCGGAGTGAAGGGAAGCGTAACGACCGATTCGGTAAGTTTCATGATTCGTTCCTCCAGTCATCGGTCGTGGTAAGCGGAAAGGTAAGTCTTCTGTGAGACGAATCGTTACGCATTCCCATTCATTCAACCGTAGGAAGCCCCATTGCTTGTTGCTGGCGAAACCGTGCGTCACACAGGGGATTCAGTGTCTCTTTTTCTTCCTCAGTAGCCGAGGGCTGCAGCCACCGGGATGCAATGATGGCGCCCTCCTTCAGTTCGTCCTGCCGAATGAACTTCCCGAACCCATAGAACTCATTCATCACGTTCTTCTCCTGATCGAACGCGACAGGGGGGAGCTGCAGCTGGCGCGAGAGCAGATACTTTTCAATGTCGATGTGGGTGGGGATGCCATATTTTGTCAGTAAGGGAGCGACTTCTTTTCTCGCGCTCTCGTTGACCTGAGGATCGGGCGATCGATATACCCGCGTCCCAAGAGGGTCAGTCCGAACCGGGCTCCCGTTCTTTGCGTCACCAAAGTTCACACTGCCCAGGCTGCCGTCACGCTCATAGCTCGCCGAGACGATCACATACTCCGGGCTGGTGCGGAAGATGCGGACCAGGCTAAGCGATGTCAGCGCAGGCAAACCTTCCGGCGGGGTCGAGATTTCGGATGGCAGTTCGTGCTCCGTATCGTTGCCGTTGAACTCCACAGATACTGACCCGAAACCGCTTCGAATTGGCCTCGTGTAGTAGCACTCCCTGACTGCGTTGATCGTGCCAAAAGGGCCCCTGAGGATTTCGTCAGTTTTTACAGTTCGATCCAGGACCTGGTCTCGACCTGTCTCCAGATACAAAAGCCGCTCGCGTGCAACAGCTCCAGGCTTCTTGTCACGATGATCTACCGACGTCACGTCCGGTGCGCGGAAGCGGAAGTAGTAAGAGCCCGCATTGGGTTCCTGGAAACTGCCTCCCGTCACAATCAAATGCAGACCGGAGTCGATCTTCAGCTCTCTGAAGTAATAAGGTGAGGGCGATTGGCAGGCAACAAGCAAAAGCAGACCTGGCATCGGGGCAACACGTCCAAACCTTTTCACCCCTGCATGGCCGGATGCAGCGTAGCGCCGCGAAAGGGACTGCACGCCATCACGAATGAAGGATGGGATCACGACGGAAGCCTAAGAGTGGGCGATTGCTGTGTCAACGGCGAAAGCCGCATGCAAACCGCACGTGACTTCGCAAATAGTGAGTTCTTCAACCTCTGCCGCAAGCCGGTCAAAGCATCCGTTACCCTCAGGCAATGCATCCGACTTCCGCCAGAGCTCCCGCCGCCCCTCCGCCTCGCCGGCCCGCTCATCGCGGCGAGCTCGGCTGGATGGCCATGTCGGTCGTTCGCCACACATGAAGCACGCGGTCCGGTTCGTCTCCGAGAAGCCGACATCCCCGTACTAGTAGTGCGCTCACCGGCAGTTTGCAGTTCCCATTCCGTCGCGGTTTAGGCCTAAAGCTTGCCCCACGCATGCAGAAGGTCGAGCAAGGCGTCCGCTTTGCCCTCCGCATCTCCAAGCGGCATATTGGAAAGACAAACAACGGTCAGGCGCTGTTCGGGAAAACGAGCCATGTAGGTTGATGTGTCGGTGTCCGCCCCCGAATAATCGAGCATCGGATGACCAAATCGTGTGCGCCACACCAGGCCAAGCGCATCATCGTCCTTGTCGTGTTCAAACTTCTGGCGGTGATTCATCAACTCGGTGAACGACGGTCCTGCGAGTGATGCCGTATACCAGTTTGTGTCCCAAAGCAGAAGATCATTGAGGGTACTGAACACGCCGCTGCCTCCAAAGTGTGGAGAAACGCGCACCAGGCGGACCCATCCATCACCGGGCTTAATAAAGATGCCCGCCGAATCCAGTTCTTTGACTACTTTCGGATCGGAGCGCGCTGCATATCCGGTTGCCCGATGGGGAATAACCTGGGTCGTATCATCATCAATTTCCGTGTGCGACATGCGAAGGGGATTAAAGACCCGCTCGCGCATAAATGCAGAGAAGGACTGATGGCTCACCACCTCTACGATCTTCGTGAGGAGCATGTAATTGATGTTTCGGTAGGCCCACTGCGTTCCCGGTGCAAACTCGAGATGGTCGGGACGAAGCGCATCCCTGATCGCATCGTCGCGGGTGAAGTAATAGAAGGTCACCCAGGGATCGCCACTTTTCCGAGGCACGTCGGTATATTCATGCAACCCGCTCGTCATGTACAACAAGTGTTCGATTCGCAGCGTGTCCCCATATTTAGCCGTTTCGGGAATGTACTTCGCGACTGGATCAGTCAGCGCGATTTTGTGATCGAGAATAAGCAACGCCACGGCAGCAGCTGTGAACTGCTTTGAAACCGACGCGAGGTGAAAAGAGGTTTCGGGTGTGATCGGGATTCCGTCATCGAGATTTGCAAGCCCGTATCCTTTGGCGAGTGCAAATCTCCCATCCTTAATGAGGGCCACGGCATATCCGGGAGAATTCGGCGGACGCGCGAAGAGGCGATCGATCTCGGCTTGCTGAGATGCATCAAGCGACAACTCTTTTATCTGTGAGGGAGCCGTAACGACTTCCTGGGCAACGCAGCCCGGCCGGCCCAAAAGCGCGACGATCGCAAGAACCGCAAGTAACAAGGCCTTCAATGGTTTCGTCGTCATGCTCGGATGGTAAGGCTTTAGCTTGCGTTCGTGCCCTGTGCCTGGGAGCTCCAACGTTTCAAGCGTTCTTAACATGGTCATCGCTGGATTCGCAATGCTCCTGGAACGCGCTCAAATTGTGAATTGACAAATTCGGGGCGATTCACTCAGGGCAACTTACGGCTTGACCTCCGGCGGTGGGCCAAAGAAACCGACGACCCGGCGGATACGACCATCGGCGGCCAATTCGCTGAAGTCTGTCCCGCGCGATCGCTCCGACCCGTCTGGCCTGAACAAGACCCAGGTAACCCGCATCGCCCCGTGATGTGCTTGCGGGGTGCTGCACCGGAAGTACGCGCCCGGATAACTATGGTGGAAGGTGGAGATCGCATCGCTGAGCGCAGCGCGGCCCACTGCGTTCGTCGGCTCTGGGTCACTATAAACGCCGTCCGGCGCCCACACTCGCGTGAGCAAGCGTTCTCGTTCCGCCGGGTCAGAGGTGTTCCAGGCGGCGCAATACTCAACCACTGCGGCCTCTGGACTAAGAACGGGTGCAGCCTGCTGCGCCTCGGCGCAGGGCATCGCTACGATGCTCGCGAGGGCACTGAACACGATAGCCGATAGATTCGCACCGGGCCTCAACATGCTTCCTCCGATCGAGAAGTATGGTCTCCTTCGCGTCTGATGGCAACGCATGGCGAGGCTAACATATAGCGCAACATCCCACACGAGCGAGAAGGAATAGCGATACCTCTGACCTGTTCATACCAAAATCGCCTTCTCTTTACGGATCTGACTTTCCCTTGTTGCGAACAGGGCAAGTCGCTCATCGAGCCTTGTTGCACGACGAGCCGACATCCGATTACGGATTCCGGTTGAATGGACGAGTCGGGAAAACGGGCGCGACTCATGCGCCTCATCGCTTTGCTGTGCGAAAGCTAACCTGCACCGTGTGAGGGGGCGCGCCGTTCTCTGCGGGTGTTCTCTTCAAAAATTCCGATCCAGCTGCGTCATGCTTCAAATAGGCATTCAAGAAGTTCAATGTATATCTAGCAATCAAGGCATAACCAATGGTCCCGTCCGCACGGGTGTAGTCCGCCTTGTGGCTTTCGGCGTACACCTTCCAGACATTTTCATCCCGCTGTGACATGGAGCTGAACTCCTCATGAATGAGGCCCAGCATGTAGACGATGATGCAGTCGCCCCCTGTCCACTGATTCAAAGCTTCCGGGTTAAGGTGCATGCCCTTCTTCGAGTCGTCGTATTGTGAAGCGATCTCTTCCAACGTGAAATTCCCCTCAGCAAAGTACAGAAGGGGGAGCTTGATCTTTGAAGGCTGAACGTCCCCTGCCTCTTGTATAAGTTCGGGCTCGTAGCGCATCGACCCGTCCAATGCGACAAGCGCACCGATACGGTTGTCCCGAGCCGCTGCAAACAGATTGGAGAGCCCACCCCAGCTGTATCCGATGACAGCAACAGCCGAGATATCGGTGTCCGGGAGCGTCCTCGAGAAATCGATCAGGAAAGAGATGTCCTTTGCTTGCTCGTTCGCCATGGCGAGATCAGCTGTCCGGGGGCCGCCGCTTGCACCAGGACTGGAAATGACAACATAACCGTAGCTTGCAAGGTACTCGCACAGGTCAGCGTTCTCCCAGGAGGGTGCCGATCTGCTCGGAGCGTAGATCACGACGGGATAACGCCCTGCTCGTCTTGGAGCATCTTGGAAAGCTCGCATATGCGATTCAAGTGCGGGCCTTAAGCCCGCGATCATGTCGGCGGATTCTTTTGTGAGAAATGGTTTATTGAAGGAAGTCTCTGTTTCCAGGAGCTTGGTGTAGTCACCAACAGTCATGCTCCGACCCTTGGCTGCGTCGGCGGCGGGATACCAAACGAGCGTCTGGATGGGCCGAACTTGCTCTTCAGGCCGGGCCAGGATTGTAGATGTCGCAGATGGGTCAAAGCTGCGTGAACGCTCGTACTGCTGAACGACTTCCAGACCCACCGGTAAAGGTCCGGGAGATTCTGAAAACGTGAATGCCTCCTTGCTCTGCGCCTTGCATGACACAAGAAGAGCTGTCAACAGGGCGATTGCGACGACAGAAGACCTGAGTACAGATTTTGCGAGCATGGTTTACCTTACCTGCCGGCAGACGAACACATTCGGGGTTTGTCCATTACTCCTCGTAAACGCGCTTCGGGCCATCAAGACGCGTCAGGGCCGCTTCTGAAATCCGCAAGCTCGCCCACGCATCCATTTACCCTCGACCCATGCGCCCATCCGACATCCGCCAGGAGCTCCCGCCGCTCCTCCGCCTCGCCGGCCCGCTCATCGCCGGCGAGCTCGGCTGGATGGCCATGTCGGTCGTCGACACCAGCATGGTCGGCCGCCTTCCGCACTCCGCCGTGCCCATGGCCGCCGCCGCGCTCGCGCAGGTCCTCTTCAACACCTTCGCGTTCGGCGTCGGCGGCATCCTCCTCGGCCTCGACACGCTCATCTCCCAGGCCTTCGGCGCGCGCGAGCTCCACGCCGCCAACCGCTGGCTGATCCACGGCCTCGTCCTCGCGCTCGCTCTCGGCCTTCTGCTCGTCGCCATCCTGGCCTTTGGCCCCGCCGTCCTCAACCGCATGCCCGTCGACCGCGCCGTCCTCAGCCAGGCCGTCCCCGCGCTCTATGGCCTCAACTGGGGCGTCCTTCCACTGCTGCTCTACTTCGCGCTGCGCCGCTACCTGCAGGCCGCGCATCACGCGAAACCCATCGCGTTCGCGCTCATCTCCGCCAACCTCGTCAACTTCGTCGGCGACTGGCTCCTTATCTATGGCCACCACTGGAGCTTCGCGGGCCACCAATGGTCGCACCTGAACATCCCGGCCTACGGCGTCGTCGGGTCCGCCTGGGCCACCAGCTTCGCGCGCCTCTACCTCATGATCGTGCTTCTCGTCGCCGTCCTCGCCGCGGACCGCCGCCACAGCTACGGCCTGCTCCGCGCCGTCCGCGACAAAGCCTCCCGCCGCCTCGAGTTCGCGCACATCCGCCAGCTCCTCCGCCTCGGCGCTCCCGCCGGCGCGCAGATCTTCGTCGAGATCGCCGTCTTCGCCTCCGTCACCGCGCTCATCGCCACCCTCGGCCCGCTTCCACTCGCCGGCCATGAGGTCGCCCTGCAGTGCGCCTCCACCACCTTCATGGTTCCGTTCGCCATCTCCGCCGCCACCGCCGTGCGCGTCGGCCATGCGCTCGGTCATGCTCGCGCCAAACAAGCCCGCACCGGCAACGCTCCGCCCCAGGCCGCGTCAGCCGGCGTCCCCGCCGACCGGTCTTCGTCCGCGGCGTGGTCCGCCGCCGGCTGGAGCGGCATCCTCGCCGGCGCTGCCTTCATGTTCTTCGCCGCGATCGTCTTCCTCACGATGCCCCGCCTTCTCGCGCGCCTCTTCACGCCCGACACCAGCGTCATCGCCGCCGCCGTCCCGCTCTTGCTCGTTGCCGCCGGCTTCCAGTTCTTCGACGGCATCCAGATCACCGTCACCGGCGCACTCCGCGGAACCGGCAACACCACCGCCCCGCTCTACACCCACCTCGTCTGTTACTGGATCATCGGCATGCCGCTCGGCTGCCTGCTCTGCTTCCGCGCCCACCTCGGCGCCGCCGGCCTCTGGCTCGGCCTGCTCATCGCCCTCACCGGAGCCGCCATCGTCCTGCTCGCCGTCTGGCGCCGCACAACCAAGCAGCTCCTAACTCCCTAACTCCCTCACTGACTCCCCGTCGCCGGAGTCAGCGTCACCCCCACCCCCGTCACATCCGTATCCGTCACCGTCATTGTCTCCTCAAACGGCGCATAACTTGTCCCGCCGCTCTGGTTCTGCCCACGCCGCCCAAACCCTGCCTGCGCCACATTGCTCGCATTCGTCACCGACAGCGTATACGTCCCCGCCGGCACCCACTGCACCACAAAGTTCCCATCCGGCTCAATCATCGCCATCCGCGACAAGCTCGAGTCCTGCGTGTCCGTCAGCCGCACCACTCCCGCCGCAATCGTGCCTTCGTCCGTCGCGCCCACATGCCCCGACACCGTATGCAGCGCGCCCAGGTCCATCACAAACTGCACATCGTCGCGCTCCTCACCCGACTTCAGCGTCACCACCTGCGCATCGCTCCGCCGCACCTTGCCCGGCGCATACATCACAATCGAGCTCATCCGCTGCATCGACCCAACACCCGGTTCAGCCGACGGAGTCATCACCGTCGCCCGCACCCAATAGCTTCCCGGCGCCAGCCCCGTCACCCGAAAATAGCCGCGGTCATCGCTCGTCTGAAATCCGCCCAGCCCGCCGCCAAACCCTCCACCCAGCTGCGACACCACCCGCGTCAGATCGCTCGCCGGAGCCGTCGCCTGCGCCGTCGACTGCACACTCACATTCACGCCCGCCGCCGGCGTGCCATCATCCCACTGCAGCTTCCCCGCGATCACCCCGCCGCGGTCCAGCGCAATATTCGCAGTCCCGCCGCCACCCTCCGCCACATGAATCTCCGGCAGCGCCGCCAGCAGATCCGCCGCCGTCGACCCCGAACGCAACCGCGCCGCCATCTCCGCCACCGGCGACGCATACCCAATCGCCGACGCCGTCACATAGTAGTCGCCCGGCTCCGCCTGCACCGCGAAGTTGCCATCGATATCCGTCCGCGCCGTCACCCGCCGTCCAAACCCAAACCCGCCACCGTTCCCCTCACTCTGTGCCGCCTCCGCCGCCCCGATCAGCGTCACCACCGCAAACCGCGCCGCCCGCTGAGTATCCGAGCACGTCACCCGCCCCGTCACCGTCGCCAGCACCCGCTGCTGATTCACCTGCCCCGCGCCAAACTGCACCGAATTCCCAGTAATCGCCTGCGGTGCCGACCCACCCTGCGCCCCCGCACCCGCCGCCAGCCCAGCGGCCACCACCGCTCCCGCAACCAGCCAACCCATCCTCATCCCAGAACGCATCCGAAACGCTCCACGCACTCCACGCAGGAAACCCATCTACAAAGACGTTCCACCCGCCCCACCAGCTGCGTCAATACCTCGTTAAGCCACGTCATGACGAAGTCAGCTGAAAGACAATGACTGTCAATCGATGAGAAGCGCGTTTCTCGTTGCTAATTTGTTCAAGGATGCTGCAGATAGCCGAGTCTGCACTGTTCGACCTGTTAGTTGCCGCAGTTGAGGCACTCCATTTCCCAGCGTACTGTCACCCCGAGGACTATCGTGACCAGCAACGCACCGGCTGTACTCCAGACTCTGATCGACGCCCACATCAACGGCTTCAACACCCACGACAACGATCTTTTCCTCGGAGCTTTCGGGGATACAGCGATCATCATCGACGGGATTGCACCCTATCGCTGGCTAAATCCAAATGCTCCAGCCAATTGGCTCGCCGACGTAGAAAAATGGCGTCAGGACCTCGGAGTCACCGCAGAGCACTTGTCCTACGAAATGGGCTTCTGGAATCTCGAGGGCTCGTCCGCATACGCCGTCGTATCGGGGACTCTCACTGTCACGATGAAGGGCCAGTCCGTCGTTCGGACCGGCACGCTTGCGTACACGTTCGCGAACCGCGATGGCGTCTGGAAAATTGAGGCGCAGGCTTGGGGTCGCACGTCCTAGCCGGCTGGGACCGGGGTCGAGCCTGGCAGCGCTGAGCCGACAGAACGATAGCAAACAACACCCGCCCTGAAGAGCAGGAAACCCATCTACAAAGACGTTCCACCCGCCCCACCAGCTCCGTCAATACCTCGTTCCGTCGCTCGACTAGCGCATCGCCCTATTCGCATCAACTGAGGCGAACCCCTGGCGGGATCGCCTGTCGACCCTGTCAAGCCTTGCAGCTGCGCAATATTTGCGACAGTGAGACTCTGCCGTTGTTGGCAGTCGGCAGAGGAACACTCAAAATGAGAAGGCGCATCCCGAGTCGCTTCAGACTATTTTTTCTGCTATTCGCGCTGTTTGCCGGTTGCAAGGAAAATCCCCCGACCTCCGTCACTGGGAACTCGGCGCCGGCCCCTGTGGCGGAAGAACAGAAGCCCATCCCCGGTCCGGTTGCGGGCACCCGCATTACTGAGGGCTACGCTCGGATGCTTGCTCGTAACACCTACTTCTGGGCATGGCCGATGGTGAACATCTACAACCGGCGACTCGCTTTCTCGCACGCTCCGTCGCCGGGGATCATGAACGATCTCCCCTTCGCTCCACTCAATCGCCTTGCAATGCTTTCCGATTACGTCGAGCCCGCTGAACGTTGGGTCGCCTGCCCAAACCAGGATGTCGTCTACGGTGCGAGCATTGTCGCTCTCGACCAGTCTCCAGTTGTTATCCAGGTGCCTGACTTCGGAAGCCGTTTCTGGGTCTATCAGATCGTCGACCTTCGCACTGATAGCTTCGCTGACATCGGAGCCATGTATGGCACTAAGCCTGGCTTCTATCTGCTTGTCGGCCCCGACTGGAAGGGTGACATTCCAAGTGGTATCACTCATGTCTTTCGCGCGCGGACGAACACCGGCATGGTCGTTCCTCGTGTCTTTCAAGATGCCTCACCGGAGGACAACCAGGCCGTACAGTCCGTCATCAACGGCATCAACGTCTACCCGCTCTCTGAGTTCGATGGCAAAGTGAAGATGCAGGACTGGAAGCACATTACGCATTTCCCCGCTCAGACCAGTGGAGCGGCGGAGACTCGCTGGGTCTTCCCCGATAAATTCTTCGATCAGCTACCCGCGGTCCTCGACGATGCGCGTCCGCTTCCGGGCGAGGAGATTCGGTACGCTCAGGCCCGGGCACTTCTGGCCGTCTCCGAGAAAGATCCAGCCATAAAAAAGGCGATCACGGATGAAGCCACGAAGGCCGAAACAGATCTGATCGGTCCTCTGTTGCAGTTCCGCAACTTCGGTATCCCTCTGCCCGGGAACTGGACCACGGTTGACAACGGCGCCGCGTTCGGTACGGATTACTTCACTCGAACCGCCGTGGCAAGGTCCAACATTCTTGTCAACAAAGCGGTAGAGACCAAGTACTTCTATCAGGATCTTGATGAGTCCGGAGCTCGCCTCAACGGCAGCAAGCGTTACACAGTCGCATTCTCCCCCGGGCAAATTCCCCCCGTAAAAGGTTTCTGGTCGCTCACCATGTATGACCAGTACCACTTCTTCGTCCCCAACCCAATCAAGCGCTTCTCTCTCGGAACAAAAAACAAAGATCTCAAGCCAAACGCTGACGGCTCCCTGACTATCTATGTTCAGTCGAGCGAACCTGCCGATTCACTTCAACGAGCCAACTGGCTTCCATCTCCCCGCGGAGGCGACTTCTCTCTCTATCTACGCGCGTACTGGCCGGAGGATGCCGTCACCAGCGGTCGCTGGACGCCTCCGCCAGTCGAGAGACAATAGCGTAGGATTCGACAGCGTACACAGATGGGCTCGCGGAATCTTCTCACCGCCCCATCTCCGCCCTTACCCGCTCCATCGTCTCCAAATAAAACGCCAGATTATGCACCGAGTTCAGCGTCGCGCCCAGCGGCTCTCCGCTCGCAAACAAGTGCCGCAAATACGCCCGCGAGTACCGCGCACACACCGGACACCCGCAGCCTGCATCAATCGGCGCCTGATCATCTGCAAGGTCCTTGCGCTTGACGTTCAACCGCACCACCTTGCTCGCGCGATCCGTCGGATCTTCCCGCAGAAACACCAGCCCATGCCGTCCCGCGCGCGTCGGCAGCACGCAGTCCATCATGTCCACGCCCATGCGCGCGTACTCCTCAATCTCATCCGGATAGCCCACGCCCATCACATACCGCGGCTTGTCCCTGGGCAGCATCTCCAGACACAACGCGATCATCTCGCGCGTGACTTCTCTCGGTTCCCCGACAGCCAATCCCCCAATCGCATACCCCGGAAAGTCCATCTCCACCAACCGCTCCGCCGACTCCCTGCGCAAGTCGGCATACATCCCACCCTGCACAATCCCAAACAGCGCCTGATGCTTGTCCTCAAACCGCGCCGCGTCATACTCCATCTCGAAGCTGGTTCGACGTGATCGCTCAAACGCAGTCTTTTCCCCTGAACCCTGGGCCCTGGACCCTGGACCCTCGCGCGCCCACGGAACCTCATGCCGATGCTCCTCCCAATATCTCTTCGACCTCGCCGCCCACGCATGCGTCAGCGCCATCGAATCCCGCGTGCGCTCCCAGCTCGCCGGCGTCTCCACGCACTCGTCGAACGCCATCATCACGTCCGCGCCCAACGCGATCTGCACTTCCATCGAGTGCTCCGGCGAAAAGAAATGCTTGCTTCCATCCAGGTGCGAGCGAAACTCCACCCCATCGCTCGTAATCTTCCTCAGCTTCGCCAGCGAAAACACCTGAAACCCACCCGAGTCCGTCAGCATCGGCCTTCGCCAGCTCATAAAGCGGTGCACCCCGCCCAGCTCGCGAATCAGCTCATGCCCCGGCCGCAAATACAAGTGATAGGTGTTCGCAAGAATGATCTCCGCGCCCCGCCCACCGAGCCTCTGGCCTGACTCGCTGACCTGCTGACTCGCTGACTCGCTGCCCAGCCTCTCCAGCACATCCTGCGGAACAGCCTTCACGCTCGCCGCCGTGCCCACGGGCATAAACACCGGCGTCTGCACGACCCCATGGGGCAGCGTCAGTTCTCCACGACGTCCGCCCCCGGCGCACGCCGCGCCCACCTCAAACGACAGCGACATCGCCTCATTCTATTGCGTCCCACACCGTCACAGCCCTTCGCCCCATGCACTGTCATCCTGAGCGAAGCGTCACACCGTGACGCGTAGTCGAAGGACCCCCGCATTTCACAACCGCCCGAATCACCTCACCCGCGCGAGCCCTACTTCGGCTGCGTAGCCTCAGGAGTCTGTGGCGCCTCAGGCGCCGGCGGAACCTCAGGAGCCTGCGGAGCCTCGAACGTCTGCGGAGCCACCGGCGCTTCCGGAGCCACCGGCGCAACACCCGCCTCAGGAGCCTCCGGCACCGCCGGCATATCCGGCATCACCTTCAGCTCTTGCAACTGCTTGTCCATCTCTCCCATCTGTTTCTTATCGAGCGGCTTCACCTTCAAATTCTTCAGCTGCTCATTCAGGTGCTTCATCTGCTGCTCATCGAGCACCTTCAGACCCTTCAACCTCACCACCACATCCGGATGAATGTTCATCACCATGCCCCGCATCCCCATGTGCATGTCGGCGAACATCTCCGGACTCGTCAACGCCATCATCGTCATCGGCCCCAGCCCCGGCATCATTGGGAAGTACCCCAGATCGCTCGATCCCGCCCCTTCACGCATGATCTGGTGAATGAACGTCAGCTCCTTCGGCTCTACCGTGATGATCGCCTGCTCGCGCATCCCATCCGTGCGCCGCTTCTGGCAGATATCCGACGACTCGCCCGTCTTCAAATCCCGCGTATGAATCGAGCAGTGCCAGTCGCCCGTGTTCAGCTTGTTCCGGAACCGGTCGACATCCGCCATGTTGTACATGCCCGGCTTGTCGTACTCGTACGTCCGCACCACGTTCAGAATCATGTTGCGCGCCTTGTGCCCATCCGGCCCGCCCACCATGTTCAGCGAGTCCGGATCCATCGTGATCTCCGTCACATCACTCGCACCCTTCTCAAAGATTTCCGTGCCCGCAAACAGATCGTCCTTGGCCGCCTCGACGTTCTGCGCACCCTCACCCTGGCTCGCCGCGCCCGCGCCCATCGATGTCATCGTGTACCGTCCCGGCGACACCACATAGCTCTGCGCCCCGGCCCACCCACACCCAAAAATCATCGCCGTCCAAACCAGCCCCCGCACCCAAGCTCCAACACTCTCGCTCATCCTCTTCATCTCATCTCCTCCTAACTCCCTAACTTGCTGACTCGCTGACTCGCTAACTCGCTGACTCGCTGACTTGCTGACTTGCTGACTTGCTGACTTGCTCTCTACGGCTCCAGCTGAATCCCGCGCTCCCGCAACTGCTCTCTGGTCCGCGCCAGCGTCTCATCTGTAATCCGCTCGGCTGCTTCAAACTGCCGCTCCGCCTGCACCTTGCGCTCGTGCTCCGTATGAATCCGCACGCCGACAAAGGAGCCCAGCGCCAGCACTGCGGCAATCGCTCCGCCCATCCATGCCTTGGGCCTCGGCATCGCAACCACGCGGCCGCCGCCGCCCGAGAAGCTCACCAGCCGCAACCCGCCGCCTTTCGCGACACGCTGCCTCTCCGCCTCTTCCGCCAGCAACAGAAATTTCTTCGCCGTCTCCGCGCGCACATCCACCCGCCGCATCGCGCGCGTCAGCGCCTGCTCAAACTCCGTCGAGCCAGCGTCAGCGGACACCCGCGCCTCATCCTGCCCGGCATCCACTGTCTTCTGTCTACTGTCTACTGTCTCGTCTCTCTCTTCAGGCCCATTCATTCCATTCCCTCCCAATGTCCAAGCGCGCAACGTGTTAGCGCACGTACTCTCTCATCGTGATCTCCGCCTTCCGCCGCAACAGCTTCAGCCCGCGCTGCAGATTGCTCTTCACCGTCGCCACAGGCTGTCCAAGCAGCTTGGCAATCTCATCCGGCGTCATCTCCTCCTGATACCGCAACACCACCGCAACCCTCATCTGCTCCGGCAGTGTCCCGAGCAACTCCTCCAGCCGCGCCTCTAAAACCGTACCGACACCCGCCATGGCATCGCCATCCGCGGGCGCCGCGTCGTCCATCCACTCCTCGGCCTGGGTCTCCGGACGGTGCGCCTGGCGCCGGAGCGCGTCGGTCGCCCTGTGCACCGTCACTCTGCGGAGCCAGAACCGCACATGGTCCTCGCTCGACAGCTTCTCCGCCGAGCGAAACAGCTCCAGGAACACGTCCTGCGCAACCTCTTCGGCTGCTCCGTACTCGCCCGTAACGCGAAGCGCCAGCGAAAACACCATGCGTTGGTGTCGCTCCACCACGCCCCGGAACTCCGCCGCCTCGGTCCGCATGCCTACACCCACCTATACGCAGCCGGACTCGCCCCGGGATGCAAAATCTTCACCCGCGCCCAAATGGCTGTCTGGGCCCCAGGAAGATGCAAAACCTGCACCCAGCAAACGCTGTCATCCTGAGCGAAGCGCGTCAGCGCGAAGTCGAAGGATCCCCGTATTTTGCCTCGGTTTGCACGAACACGGGTGCCCCAGGTCTCGCCTTTGAGACCTGGGCTCACAGGATGCCGGCTTCGCACGAATCAGAGCAGTCGCAACCTAACGCGTATCCATCATCTTCTGCGCGCTCCGCACCAGCTCTTCCTCCGTGGTCGCACCCTCTTTGAGCGCGCGGTCCTCCGCATACACCGAACGGACCCGCCGCGTGACCCGGTCCACCGCCGTAATCTCCGCGCTCAACAGCTTGGAATACTCCTCCAGATCCTCTGCCGACATCCGGGTGATATCCGGCGCGTCCTTCAACGCACCAAAATCAAACCCTCCCGGCCCATCGACAAACCGCTGCTCGAAGCTCTCGAGTTCCTGGCTGCTGGTGTGAAAGGCTTCGATCTCCATATCCATGCGCCCCACCTGAAACAGCAGGCGGTCGTACAGCCGGATCTCGCTGGCCGGCAGCAGCGCCACCTCGCCGCTCTCCTTGGCCGCAGCCCACGCCGCCATCAACGGGTGAACCAGTGCCACGTCCGGACGTCCCGGAAGCGCAGCCGTCCGCTGTCCCTTGCGCTGCGCATCCACCGCGTTCCGCAACTCCAGCAGATATCCTCGCATCACCGCTCCGCGCTTCAGATCGAACTCTTCCTTCTCTACATTCGATCGAATGTCCTCGCGCAGGTCCGCACGCAGCTGTTGGCGCTGCTCCCGGTGATGAATGTCCTCCACCGTCTGCTCCAAGCCAATCGCAATCAGGATTCCCACCACCACGATCCCCATGTGCACCAGAAACTGCTTCCAGCTATGCACACCCTCCAGCGGATGAAGTTCCATTCGTGCCCTCCGTCAACCCTCTCCTAAAACGGCGAGTACCTGTCCGGGAATCTCTGGAATGCGTTCGCAATCCCCTTGTCAAACCCCGCCGCCGAAAGCTCTCCGTTCAACACCGCCGTATCCTCGCCATAAAACATCACCAGATAACGACGCTGCATGTCCCACGACATGAACGCCCTTCCCAGCGCCCGTGAGAGCTCCTCAAGCTGCGCATCACTCATCTGCGAAACATCCCGCAGGACCGGGTGCTGCCGGTCATGAACCTCCATCGCCAGCGGCTCCGCCTGCGCCGTCAGGCTCGTGTGGTCCTGCTCAATCTCAAGCGCCGCCAGGTTGTACACCGTCCCGTAGGCCTCCGCCTGATCCTGCGGCAGCAGCGCCACCAGGCCGCTCTCCTTGCCCATCGTCCAGACCGCCATCAGCGGATCGGCGTCCCCCACATTGCCCCGCGTCCGCGTGTCGTCCTCCGGACGCTGCGGGTAGCGGTCGCCCGTCTTGCCATGACTCTGCCGGTAACGATCGACATAACTCTTCGCATCCAGCAGCCAACCCAGTTGCATATCCATCCACTGCACGTCGGCCTCGACGACCTTCTGATTGATCAGTCCCTCTTCGCGCAGCTGCGCCTCAAACTCGTCGCGCTGGTGCACGTGGTGGATCTTCTCCACCATCTGCTCCAGACCAATCGCGATCAGAACCCCCAGCACCACGATCGCCATGTGCACCAGGAACTGCTTCCAGTTGTGCACGCCCTCCATCGGATGAAGTTCCATTAACCCTCTCTGTTCTCAAGACACACGTCGTCGTCCCG
>DASYBN010000203.1:0-3173 GCA_036500785.1 Acidobacteriaceae bacterium | reverse complement strand
TAGCCGGCCTTGACGCCGCTCGCCAGGTCCTCAGGAATCAGCTGCGCGGCTTCGGGCGACGGCGGGCCGGAGCCGGCTTTGCCGCCCATCTCAGCGAGTGTGCAGGCGAAACCGTGCGTGGGGAAGGTTGAGTTGTACGTTCCTTCCTGCGAGTTCAGATCGCGCAGGGACTGGATCGCCGAGGTCTCGTTGCTGCGCTTGATGACCTTCTGCATCTCCGGAATGGCCAGCGTCATAAGGATCAGGATCACCGACATGACGATGAGCAGCTCGACCAGCGTAAAGCCGGCCTCAGCTACAGAAGATGGAAAGCGGATCTCAGGCAAAGATGCGCGGCGCTCAGAACGTGCGGTTTGCAAGGGAGGGTCCTCGGTCAGGAATAACAACTCAAAAGTATAGACGTACAGGGTAGACGCTCGTCATGCGCTCCCGGTACACAGAAAGCGTCACTCAGCACACCAGCTCTGCGCGGTCAATCTCAAGCCGCCCCAGATTGCCGAGCAGCGTCAACGCCAGCCGTTCTGTCTGGAAGAGCTCTCCGGCGAGTCGCTGAATGTCGGCCGCGGTCACGCGCTCGACCTCGGCGGTAATCTCCTCGGCCGAAAAAAAGCGTCCGTGATACATCTGCTGACGCGCCAGCGAGCTCATTCGGGAGGACGAGCTCTCGAGGCCGAGGACCATATTGCCTTTGATCTGGTCCTTGGCGCGCTTGAGATCGTCCTCCGACACGGGCTCGGACTTCATGCGGTTCAGTTCCGTCAGCGTCAGATCCAGCACCTCGCGCGTGCGCTCGACGGCGCATCCGGCGTAGACGGCAAGCGATCCCGTATCGCGGAACGGGCTGAGCTCGGAGTAGATCGAGTACGCCAGCCCGCGCTCCTCGCGGATGGACTGGAAGAGCCGCGAGCTCATCCCGCCGCCGAGCATCGAGTTGAGCAGATACGCCGCGTAGCGATCGTCATGCGCAACGGGAATCGCAGGAACGGCCAGGCAGATCTGCACCTGCTCGAGCGATTTCTTGTTTTTGAGCGTGATATGCGGCTTCACGGCCGGAGAATCGCCCCGCTCCAGCCTGTGTCCTGAGCTCGCGGTCAGCGATTCGAAAGCCGCTTCTACCTGAGCCAGAAACTCAGCATGCTGCAGGTTTCCGGCGGCCGCGAAGATCATATTCGCGGGAGTAAAACGCCGGGCGTATTCGTCGAGAACGATCTGCTGGTTGAAGCTCGAGACGGTCTTTGCCGTGCCGAGGATCGGCCGGCCGAGCGCATCGTGCGGCCAGAAGTTCCGCGTAAACAGTTCATGCACTAGGTAGTCCGGGTTGTCCTCATCCATCTTGATCTCTTCGAGGATCACGCCCTGCTCGCGCCCAATATCCTCCGGCGCAAAGGTCGGATGCAGCACCAGATCCGTCAGCAGGTCCAGCGCCGCCGGCACGCTCTCGTCCAGCACCTTAATAGAGAAGCAGACGGTCTCCTTGCCGGTGAACGCGTCGATATTGCCGCCGAGGGCGTCGGTCTCACGGGCAAACTGCTGGGCGCTGCGCGTCGTGGTCCCCTTGAAGACCATGTGCTCCAGGAAGTGCGATATGCCGTTAATTGCAGGTGTCTCGTCGCGGGATCCCGCGTCGAGCCAGACTCCCATCGAGACGGAGCGGAGGTGCGGCATGCGCTCGGTGAGAACGAGCAGACCGTTCGGAAGACGCGTGGAGCGGATATCTCGGGTGTGGGGTGTGCTAGGCGTCGCGTTTTCGGCGACGGGGACGGAAATTGGCATTACCGATATTCTTTCACGACCGGAGTTTTCAACCGCCCCTTCCGGGAGTAGGCTGTTCGGCATGAGCGGTGACGATTGCGTGATTGAAGCAAAGTCAGCGCGGCGCCAGGGTCGGCTCTCCGACGCACAGGCGCTGTATGAGGAAGCAGCAGAATCCTTCCAGGCAGAACAACAACCAGCCCGCTGGGCGCACGCTCTGCGACACGCCGCGGAGATGGCCGTGCGCGGCGGTGACCCCGGATCCGGCCTGCAGGACGCCTACGCAGTAATCGAGTATTACCGGAGCTCTCCCCCCAACTCGCTGGAGCTGGCGAACGCGCTGCGCGTTCTGGCGCTGGCCGAGGCTGCGGCAGGGAACCGTGATAGCGCCTGCACGCACTGGAGCGAAGCTCGCGAGCTCTACGTGCACGTGGGTGTGCCCGACGGTGTGGCGGAGGCCGATCGCCGCGTCGCCGCACTGGCTGCCGCGTAAGTAGAGCGGACGGCCCACGGCTCCGCGCAGCGAATACACTGGAAGTGTGCCTACACTCTTCGGCCAAACCCTCGCAGAGCTGACGGAGCTGATGGAAGGCTTCGGCCAGAAGCCCTTTCGCGCACGCCAGCTGTGGGAGGCGCTCTACAAGCAACGTGTCGCCGCGGCCGAGGACATCACCACGCTCTCGCAAGAGTTGCGCGAACGGCTGATGGCGGCTGGCTGGAGCGTGGGCCTGCCGGAGATCGTCCAGACGGCGCGCTCCGTGGATGGCACCGAGCGCTACCTGATGCGGATGGCCGACGGCGAGACCGTCGAGACCGTCTGGATGCCCGACGGCGATGGTGGCGAGCGCGGCGACGGCAGCGAGGCCGCTGAAGAAGAAGCTTCCGAGGCGGTTGATGCCGAAGAGGCAGTCACTGGTCCAAACAAGGCCGGCTTTTGGGAGCGGCGCGGCAACGGGCGGGCACGGAGCAACTTTGGAACCCTGGCGGAGAAGGGATTCCGTCGCGCGACGATATGCATCTCCAGCCAGGTGGGCTGCGCAGTCAACTGCCAGTTCTGCCTCACCGCTAAGCTCGGCATCAAACGCAATCTCACAGCAGGCGAGATAGTCGGTCAGGTAGCGGCGGTTCTGAACCGGCACGCGATTCAGATCGGCAAGGACCGCATCAACCTCGTGTTTATGGGCATGGGCGAGCCATTCCTTAACTACGACGAGTTCATGCGCAGCGTGCGTCTGCTGGTCGAGGGCGTCGGTATACCCGAGTCGCGCATGACAGTCTCCACGAGCGGGATTCTGCCGGCCATCGAGCGCTTCGCGAGCGAAGAGGTGCGCCCGAAGCTTGCGCTTTCCCTGAACGCCTCGAACGATGTTGTGCGCGAGCAGGTAATGCCGATTACGCGCAAGTGGAAGATCGCCACGCTG
>DASYBN010000202.1:0-3648 GCA_036500785.1 Acidobacteriaceae bacterium | reverse complement strand
TTCAGCACTCGCACCAGCAGGTCACCTCAGCCACAGTCTAAGTCGCTGTTTTCTTTGATTCATCTGTCTTCTGCGGCGCCGTCCTCCTCTTGATACCAGCCCAGAGCCGCCGCGCCCGCTCCCGCACTCTTGTCGTGACTCGATATACCATCACCAAAGCGAAGAAATAAATGCCAGAGGAATCGTCGAACGTCGACCGCTTCATCCACGACGAGATGGACAGTGTGCCGCATCTCGAGGCGCTGCTGCTGCTCTGGAGGAACGCGCCAAAACCCTGCTCTGTCTCACAAATCGCCGAGCAGTTGTACATCGCACCGGCCGAGGCGGCCACAATCGCCGATGACCTGCACCGGCGCGGCCTGATAGCGCACGATGGCGCCAGCGCCTTCTTCTACGACGCGAGCAAAGAAGAGCGCAATCGCCTGCTCCAGGCGCTTGAGTCCACCTATCGCCGCGAACTCATCCGCATCTCAGGCATAATTCACTCCAAAGCCTCCCCTGGAATTCGCGCATTCGCAAACGCCTTCCGTTTCAGAAAGGACAAGGGCTGATGTTCGCCGCCGTTGTGTACCTGCTCGGCATGTTCGTCGCTCTTGCCTGCGGTCTGCTGCTCGCGCGCGGATATCGTCAGTCGCGCTACCGTCTTCTGCTGTGGAGCTCCATCTGTTTCCTCGGCCTCGCGCTCTCCGGCGCGCTCTTATTCGTCGATCTCACACTGCTGACCACCATCGATCTTCATCTCGTCCGCCGCGCGATCACCGCCGTCGCGCTCCTTGTGCTTCTCTACGGTCTCGTGTGGGATTCGGAATAAAGCATGCTGATCGAAGGATTCTCTCTCGGCTTTCTCGCCACCGCGTCCCTCGTCGCGGCCATGTTCTTCCTGCGCTTCTGGAGGAAGACCCATGACTTCCTCTTCCTCGCCTTCGCCATCGCCTTCGGTGCCGAAGCCGTCACGCGCACCATCATGGCCCTGAAAGGAATCCCCGACACCGGCTACTCCTGGATCTACGTCGAGCGCCTGCTCGAGTACCTGTTCATCCTCTTCGCCATCCTCAGCAAGAACCGCCGGGCGCGCAGGTAAGCCTCGTGCCCGACCGCATCCTCGCACTCGACGTCGGCGACAAGCGCATCGGCCTCGCCATCACCGACCCGCTCGGCCTCACCGCGCAGCCGCTCTTCACCCTCCACCGCATCACCCTCCGCGCCGACCTCAAATCCATCGCCCGCTTCATCCGTCAGCACAACGTAACAACGATTGTCGTCGGCAATCCGCTCAACGCCGACGGCACACCCAGCCCGCAATCTGCCAAAGCCCAGGCCTTCGCCGAGTCCCTGCGCGCCGAGCACCCCGCCCTCACCCACCACTTTCTCGACGAGCGCCTCACCACCCGCGAAGCCCACGACCTCCTCGACCTCGCCGGCCGCTCACCGCGTTCCGCCCGCCCCTCCTCTCGCCTCAGTCCCAAAGATCTCCGCCTCAGCCGCAAAGACATCATCGACCAGGTCGCCGCCACCCTCCTGCTCGAGTCCTTCCTCTCCCTCCAGGCCGGCCCATCCCTCCTCCCCGACCCCACCGACACGTGAATTTCTACCTCCTGTCCCACCCTCACCGCAGCATGTCATCCTGAGCGAAGCGCCGAAGACGCGAAGTCGAAGGACCCCCGCATTTTGCCTTTGCTCTTGCCCTTGCCTTTCTTTCTGTCATTCCCACAGGGAATCTGCTTCTGTTCCGCCTCTACTCTTCGCACCACCCCACACCGTCATCTCGACCGAAGCGCGGAGCGCGAAGCGGAGAGACCCCCGTATTTGCCTTTGCCTTATTCACTATTCACTACTCACTATTCGCCCCGCCCCACGAACCACGCAGCCCTGAACGACCTCCCCGTATAATGAAATCTTTATCCCCTGTGCCTCAGCTCTCTCCCAGAGGCCGCGAGTAAAGCAGACCCGCGCATGCAAGACATCATGAAATCCCTCCAGGAGCAGATCAAGACTCTGGAGTACGAACTGACGACCGAGCTGCCCGCCGAGATCAAGAAAGCCGTCGCCCTCGGCGACCTCTCCGAAAACGCCGAGTACCACTCCGCCAAGCAGCGCCAGGAGTTCGTCAACGCGCGCCTCGGCCAGCTCAAAAAACGCATGGCCGAGCTCTCGCTCGTCAACATGAACAACATTCCCCACGACAAGGTCGGCTTCGGTTCCACCATCGTCGTCCACGACGCCGGAAAGGACGAGGAGCTCACCTACAAGCTCGTCACCAGCGAGGAGTCCGACGTCACCAAGGGCCTCATCTCCACCACCTCGCCCATCGGCCGCGCCCTCATCGGCAAAGAGCCCGGCGACACCGTCACCGTCGTCACCCCCACCGGCAAGCGCGAGCTCGAAATCCTCAAGCTCACCACCATCCACGAAACCGCCGACTAACAAAGCCCGCCCGCTCGCCCCCAACGCACGCTGTCATCCCGAGCGAAAACTCTTCGCCCCACCGACGCTGTCATCCTGAGCGCAGCGCGCAGCGCGAAGTCGAAGGATCCCCGTATTTCGTCCGGATCACCCCAAACCCCAACTTGCCACTCTCCGTCGCCCCGCGACGATTCCCCGCTACACTGTCTGTATGAACCGACCCGCTCTGGGTGTCCTTCTCTCTTCTCTTCTCGCTGTCACCGCCTCCGCGCAAACCTCTCCGCAGCCTCAACCGCAGCCCGTGCCGCAGCCCCCGCCGCTCGCAACGCCCGTCGACAAGCCCTACGTTGGCCCCATCGACCTCAGCGTCGACGCCCGCAACGTCACCGACCGCGTCGAGCACGTGCACGAGCTCATCCCCGTCGTCCCCGGCTCCAGCGAAATGGTCCTGCTCTTCCCCGAGTGGATCCCCGGCGAGCACGCGCCCAGCGGCCCCATCGACAACCTCGCCGGCATCGTCACCACCGTCGACGGCAAGCGCGTGCAGTGGACCCGCAGCACCGTCGACGTCTACGCCTTCCACGTCCCGCTTCCCCGCGGCGCAAAATCCGTCGGCCTCGACTTCGACTACCTCACGCCCATCAAGCCCAGCGTCGGCCGCATCGAGTTCTCCGACGCCATCCTCGACCTCAAGTGGAACCAGGTCCTCATGTATCCGTCCGGATACTTCTCGCGCGACATAACCTTCCACCCCACGCTCACGCTGCCCTCCGGCTGGAAGTACGCCACCGCGCTCGAGCAGGCCTCCGGCGAGACGCAGAGCAACACGCCGCCCGCCGACGGCACGATCCACTTCGCCGCAACCACGCTCAACACCCTCGTCGACTCGCCGCTCTACGCCGGCATCAACTTCGCCCGCTATGACCTCACGCCCGCCGCAACCGATCCCGTGCACCTCGATGTCTTCGCCGACAAGCCCGAGCAGGTGAAGATGACGCCCGAAGAGCTCGATCTCCACAAGAAGCTCGCCCTCGAGGCCGACAAGCTCTACGCCTCGCACCACTACAAGCACTACGACTTCCTCCTTCTGCTCAGCGACGTCGTTGGCGGCGAGGGCCTCGAGCACCATCAGTCCAGCGAAGACGGCACCGGCGCCGACTACCTCACCGACTGGGCCGCCGGCATCGGCGATCGCGATCTCCTCGCCCACGAGTACACCCATTCCTGGAACGGCAAGTTCCGCCG
>DASYBN010000201.1:0-2143 GCA_036500785.1 Acidobacteriaceae bacterium | reverse complement strand
ACGGCAACAACGAAGCGAATATCAGGTCGATACTTCGGATCCGCTGCGGCCAGCAGAGACAGCCCGCCCGAGAAGCTCAGCCCCATCACACCCACCGGCTGTCCGCCGCTCGAATGTGTCAGCCACTCAGCCGACTCGCCGATCGTAGCAATCGAGCCCGCGCCCACGCGATAGTCCTTGATGTCCGACAGCTCCGGTGTCAGCACCTGTACACCGCACGCGGCCATCGCGGTAGCGAACGTCTCCAGTCGCGGCTCATCGATGCCCATGTGATGAACTCCATGCAGCAATACGATCGAGGGCGCATTCGCCATCTGCAACGGCGTATACAGCCTCGCGCGCACTGTTCCGCTCGCCAGCGGGAGATTGAGATCTCGCACCTCGATGGGTTCCCTGACGAACCTCCGCAGTAAGAACGGCACTGGGGTGTTGCCCACCAGATCGAGCACGGCGGCCGATTGCAGGTGCACCCGCAGCGCCGGCCATCCGGCAAGCCCCAGCACGACCAGAACCGCTGCAACTACAAGACTCAGTTGCCAGCGGACCTTCTGCCCCATCCCGCTCGTCTGTCCTTCTCGATTGTCCATTAGTGTCGTACTAACAGCAGAATCACCAGCACAATCAGAATCACCGTCAACGGAAGCAGGATTGTCACCATCGCGCTCATGATCGCAACTCTGCGCTCCAGCGCACCCGCACGCTCTTCCGCAGCCTCCGCCGCAATACGCGCTGCGTTCACCTGCTCGCTCAGCTGCGCCATCCGCTCGCCCTGCTCATTCAGCTGCCGGTAGATCCCGTCATGCGACGCTGTCACGCGGCCGATATCAGAGCGCATCTCCTCGCCGATCCTCGCGAGAGACACGCGCGTCGCGTCATCACGTGCCGCCTTCGTCTGCAGATACCGATCCGCAGTGGGCAGCAGCCGCGCAATGTGCGGTGCCAGTTCAATCAGCTGTGCCAGCGCCTTAGGCCACATGTCTTACGCCCTCACCACGGCAGAGTGTTCGAAGCGCCGTCGCCTCTGCTTCAAAATCACGGCGGCGATCGAACACAACAGAATCGCCGTTATGCATATCTGCGACCACACGCAGTAGATACACCACTTCTGAATAACGAACGCCTCCAGGTAACTCAGCATCGCCGCGCAGAAGAATCCAATCTCCGCCAGCTGCAGCGTCACCCATGTCCAGTCCGCCAGCGCCGCAAGGGCAATCAGGCCATAGCCGATGATCCCCAGCGTGGCCACCGGAATATGAAACTTCTTGGTCCCCGGAGCCTCATCAAAAGACTCCGCCGGGAACACCGCAAACCGCGAATGATTAACTGTTCCGCAGTCCCACTTCTCCGTCACCGCGCAGGGCGGCGCCTGGCTGGGGTCCTGCATGTGAATGCGAAGGGCGAGCACCGAGTCCACCAGACCGGCGATAGCAAGCAGAGCAATTAGAAAGCGCATCTGGCTCGTATTGTAGGCTGAGCGCTTTCATCCCGTATCGGCGAAAATACCATCAGACACAGCGAATCGCGAGGAAGCCATGATTGAGACCACAGCGCAGCCGGAACCGTCCATCACAACCCAGTCCGGTGACCCTCTGCATCTCTGGTCCGGGCTCAACTCCGCCCCGCAGGCGCAGGCCTGGGTCGAGTCCCACCTCCAGGCCTCGCGGGATCGCATCGCCGATCTGCTCGCCCCCAGCGCCTCGCGCTCCGCGATCGAGACGCTCGCGCTCTACGATCAGGCCGCCTGGCATCTGCGCATGGCCGGCAGCCAGGCGCACGTTATGTTCATGGTCCACCCCGCTGCGGACGTGCGCGACTCCGCGCAGGCGCTCTCGCAGCTCGTTGCGGCCGAGGGCGTGAAGCTCAGCCTCAACCGCGACGTCTTCAAAGCTCTCGAATCCCTCGACGTCAGCAATGAAGACGCCGCAACGCGCTACTACCTCGAGCGCACGCTGCTCGGCTACCGTCTCGCCGGCGTCGACCGCGACGACGCCACGCGCGAGAAGATCCGCGAACTCGCCGACAGGTCCACCGAGCTCGGCATGCGCTTCGCCCGCACCGTGCAGGACGACGTCCGCAAGATCGAAGTCGCCGATCCCAACGAGCTCCGCGGCCTCCCCGCCGACTTCCTCGAACGCTTCGGCGT
>DASYBN010000200.1:0-14365 GCA_036500785.1 Acidobacteriaceae bacterium | reverse complement strand
GCGGACACGGTGCTGGCGCAGAAGATCTCGCAGCTGTCGGGTGTGGGTCTGGTGTCGATTGCGGGCGGGCAGAAGCCTGCGGTGCGCATCCAGGCGAACCCGGCGCAGCTGGCGAGCTACGGGCTGTCGCTCGAGGACATCCGCACCGCCATCGGCACGGCGAATGTCGATCAGGCGAAGGGATCGCTGAATGGGCCGCGCCAGGCGTACACGATCGGTGACAACGACCAGCTGCTCACTGCGCAGGACTACGAGAACGTCATTGTGGCGTATCGCAACAACTCGCCGGTGCGGCTGAGTGATGTGGCGACGGTGGTGAACTCGGCGGAGAACCTGTACCAGGCGGCATGGATGGGCTTCGCCGCGCAGCCCGCGCACGACGAGAAGCAGCCCGACGGCACGGTGCAGCACGTTCCGGCGTCGCAGGCGTACGTCAAACCGGCGATCATCATCAACATTCAGCGGCAGCCCGGCGCCAACATCATCGGGGTGGTCGACGAGGTGCAGAGCCTGTTGCCGAAGCTGCGGCAGTCGCTGCCTGCGGGAGTCGATCTCCAGGTCCTCACCGACCGGACCAACACGATTCGCGCGTCGGTGAAGGACGTGCAGTTTGAGTTGATGCTCACCATCGCGCTGGTCGTGATGGTGATCTTCCTGTTCCTGCGCTCGTTTGCCGCGACCATCATTCCTGCGGTTGCGGTGCCGCTGTCGATCGTCGGCACCTTCGGCGTGATGTATCTGCTGGGCTACTCGCTCAACAACCTCAGCCTGATGGCGCTCACGATCTCGACGGGTTTCGTTGTCGACGACGCGATCGTGATGATCGAGAACATCGACCGCTATCTGGAGATGGGCGACTCGCCGCTCGATGCGGCGCTGAAGGGCGCTGAGCAGATCGGCTTCACGATTCTCTCGCTGACCGTCTCGCTCATCGCCGTGCTCATTCCGCTGCTGTTCATGGGCGACATCGTGGGGCGGCTCTTCCGCGAGTTCGCGGTCACGCTCGCGGTCACGATTCTTGTGTCCGCGGTGGTCTCGCTGACGCTGACGCCGATGATGTCGGCGCGGCTGCTGAAGCACAGGCCCAGGTCCGCGCAGAATGCGTTCTATCGCAAGAGCGAGGAGTGGTTCGAGTGGGTGATCGCGCGCTACGGCGCGGGGGTGCAGTGGGTGCTGCGCCACCAGACGTTCACGCTGATTGTCACGGCGGCGACGTTTGTCTTCACGCTGCTGCTCTACGTGTACGTGCCGAAGGGCTTCTTCCCGTCGCAGGACACGGGCGTGATCATGGCGATCACGGAAGGCAACCAGAGCACGTCGTTCTCGGCGATCGCCACGGGTCAGCAGGCAGTGGCGCGCGAGATTCTGCAGGACCCGGATGTGGTCTCGCTGTCGAGCTACATCGGAATCGACAATACAAACTCGACGCTGAACTCCGGCCGCATCCAGATTGATCTGAAAGACCGGGACCAGCGCAAATCGAGCGCGCTGCAGGTGATTCAGCGGCTGCAGGGCAAGCTGAACCAGATCGCCGGCGTTCAGACGTTCCTGCAGCCGGCGCAGGACCTCACGGTCGAGGACCGCATCTCGCGCACGCAGTACCAGTACTCGATTGAAGACCCGGATCCCGTTGAGCTCGCGAAGATCACCAACCAGCTTGTCGCGAAGTTTCAGAGCATGGGCAATGTGATCACAGACGTTGCGAGCGACCAGCAGATCAACGGTCTCGGCGCCACGCTGGTCATCGATCGCGATACGGCGTCAAGGCTCGGCGTCACGCCATCGTCGATCGACAACGTACTTGATGATGCGTTTGCGCAGCGTCAGGTCTCGACCATCTTCACGCAGCAGAATCAGTACCACGTGATTATGGAGGTGCCGCCGAACTTCCAGCGCACGACGAACTCGCTCGCTGATCTGTATGTGAAGAGCTCGAACGGCGGCCAGGTTCCGCTTACGACCTTTACTAGTCTGACGACGCAACCGACGTCGCTCTCGATCGGCCATCAGGGGCAGTTCCCTTCGACGACGATCAGCTTCAACCTTGCGAACGGGAAATCGATCGGTGATGCGGTCGACGCGATCAACAAGGCCGTCGCCGATATGCACCTGCCGGTGAGCGTCAACGTTGCCTTCCAGGGGACAGCCGCGGCCTTCGAGGCGTCGCTCACCAACGAGCCTCTGCTCATCCTCGCCGCGCTGATCACGGTGTACATCGTGCTCGGCGTTTTGTACGAGAGCTACATCCATCCGGTCACCATTCTGTCGACGCTGCCGTCGGCAGGCGTCGGCGCGATTCTTGCGCTGCTGATCACTGGGAACAATCTCTCAGTGATCGCGCTTATAGGAATCATCCTGCTGATCGGCATCGTTAAGAAGAACGCCATCATGATGATCGACTTCGCGCTTGAAGCTGAGCGCGAGCAGGGCATGACGCCGGAAGAGGCGATCTACCAGGCGTGCCTGTTGCGCTTCCGGCCGATCATGATGACCACGATGGCCGCGCTGCTGGGCGCGGTACCGCTGGCGTTTGGCTCGGGGACCGGATCTGAGCTTCGCGCTCCGCTGGGCATCACTATCATCGGCGGGCTGCTGATCTCGCAGGTGCTCACGCTGTTCACCACGCCGGTCGTCTATCTCTTCTTCGACCGGATTGGGCGTAAGTACCTCGGCACAGCGAAGGCCGACGAAGAGCTCTACGAACACACGCACGGCGGCAAGCATCCGCCGAATCACGGCGACGGTGGGCCGATGCCCGCGCCCGCACACGGAGACTAGACTGTGGTGACCATTGGCAAGAAGGAGGATCGTTCATGGCTCCCCTGACACACGAGACCATGCAGCTCACCATTACGCTTCCAAAGACCGTGGCGCAGCACCTGCGCGAGCAGGTAGCCACGGGTCAATATGCAAATGAGAGCGAATACATTGAATCCATTCTTTTGTCGGAGACGCTCTTTCCGCCCATTGATCAGGACGAGTTGACGCAATGGGTCAACTCGGAAGGGGTTCGGCGGTTACACGCTATGGAAGAAGATCCTTCCAGCTCGCTCACTTCTGCTGAGGTTTTCGATTTTCTCAACAAGAACGACGACGAAGGAGAGGCAACCTAGTTTTGTATCGGGTTCATTATTCCCGGGAGTGCAAAGACGAGATTCGCGAGCTCCGGGCCTACATAACAGATCAGCGCTCACGCCGAATTGCGGATGCATACATCAGACGGCTCCGCTCTTTTTGCGAGGGGCTGTCCGTCGCACCCCATCGAGGCGAACCGCGGCCCGAGCTAAAAGAGGAACAGCGGACGATCGGTTTTGAGGATCGCATCTCGGTTGTATTTCGGGTGTACGACGACCAGAAGCTCGTACGCATTACAGGAATCCGTTACGGTGGCCGCAAGTTGCATCAGTACTAAAACCCATGAGCTTCACTGATCCCCAACCCGGCGATAAAGACCCTCGCGACCGCGAACAGCCCGGCGACGAGGCGAGGGCGTACGCCCGCGGCGGTCCCAACGACTTCGAAGGCGACCGCGCGCCGGACGACCACGCTAGCGCTGCAGACCGCGAGAAGGTGCACCGGCAGACCACCGAGTCCGACGCTCCGCTTGGCCAGGGTGACTCGCCCGCCGGTCCCGGCGAGGTCGGCTCGGTGCACTTCTCTGCGCCGTTCATCAGGCGTCCCGTTGCAACGTTCCTGCTCTCGATTGCGATCCTCATCGCCGGCGCGGTGGCCTACAAGCTGTTGCCCGTCTCGTCGCTGCCTGAGGTTGAGTATCCGGTGATCTCCGTCGGCGCGTCGCTTCCCGGCGCGGACCCCGAGACGATGGCTTCGTCGGTTGCAACGCCGCTGGAGCGCCAGTTCACGCGCATTGCGGGCGTGAACCAGATGACCTCGACCTCCGGCACGGGATCGACGAGCGTCATTCTGCAGTTCGACCTGAACCGCGACATCAACGGCGCCGCGCGCGATGTGCAGGCGGCCATCAACGCGGCGCGCGCGCAGCTGCCGGCGAACCTGCCGTCGAATCCGACGTATAGGAAGATCAACCCCTCAGACGCGCCGATCCTCATTCTCGCGCTGACGTCGGACACTATTCCGCTGCCGCAGCTCTACGACGCTTCCGACTCTATCCTCGCGCAGAAGATTGCGCAGGTGCCGGGCATCGGCCAGGTCTTCACCGGAGGCTCTGCGTCCCCGGCGGTGCGCGTTGAGGTGAACCCGTACTTGCTGACGGCAAAGGGCCTGTCGCTCGAGGACCTGCGCACCGCGATCGGCACCTTCAACGTGATGCAGCCGACCGGCTACTTGAACGGTGAAGGGTCGAACTCGACGCGAATGTCGATCTCCACGACGGACCAACTCTTTGGCGCCGCGGCCTACGCTCCGCTGATTATCGCGACGAGGAATGGGCCGGTCTCGAACGCGACCGCCTCGACGGGACTTCCTGCGGCGGAGGCGTCGTCCGTCTCCTCCACCACGTCGACGAGCGCCAGCTCGACCGGCGCGACCACCTCGAACCAATCGACGGCGAGCGCTGCTGCGAGCAGCAATACCTCCGGAACCAGTCCGGTCACGAGCAATACGTCGACGTCCGGCAACAGCTCCGGCGTCAGCAACTTTGCGACCAGCGGTGCGGCTACCTCCGGACCGGCCGCGGCGGCAGGAATCGTGCGCATCTCCGACGTGGCGCAGGTCATCGACTCTGTCGCCGACGTGCACACCGGCGGCACGTTCAATGGCAAGCGCGCGATCCTGGTGGTGATCTTCAAGTCGCCGGGCGCGAACGTTATCCAGGCGGTGGATAACGTGCTCGCCATTCTTCCGCAGCTTCAGGGGTCCATCTCACCGGCGATCAAGCTGCAGGTTGTTCTGGACCGCACGGGAACGATTCGAGCATCGGTCAAGGACATCACGCGCACGCTGATCATCTCCATCCTGCTGGTCATCATGGTTGTGTTCGTGTTTCTGCGCGAGGGCCGCACAACGCTGATTCCATCCATCTCGGTCCCGCTGTCGCTGCTCGGCACCTTCGGCGTGATGTACCTGCTGGGCTACACGCTGGATAATCTCTCGCTGATGGCGCTTGCGATCTCCACCGGGTTTGTGGTGGACGACGCGATCGTGGTGGTCGAGAACATCACGCGCCATCTGGAGGAAGGCTACGGTCCGTTCGAAGCCGCGATGCTCGGCTCCAAGGAGATCGGCTTCACGGTGCTGTCGATGTCGACGTCGCTCATCGCCGTGTTCATTCCGATTCTTCTGATGGGTGGAATTGTGGGTCGCCTGTTCCGCGAGTTCGCGGTTACGCTTTCGGTGGCAATCGCTGTTTCGCTGGTCGTCTCGCTCACCACGACGCCCATGCTCGCGGGCAAGTTCCTGAAGCCGATTTCCAGCGTTCACAAGGGCTGGTTCTATCGCACCGGGGAGAAACACCTCGCGCGGCTGACAGCGGAATATGAGCGCGGGCTCCGCTGGGTGATTCGCCATCAGGTGACGACGCTGATCGTCTTTCTGCTCACGCTGGCGCTGAACATTTATCTGTTCATCATTGTTCCGAAGGGCTTCTTCCCGCTGCAGGACACCGGCCGTCTTGGCGGCACGCTGCAGACCCAGCAGGACACCTCGTTCAACCGGACGCGCACGGCGATGACGGAGATCGCCAACATCGTGCAGAAGGAGCCGGGCGTGCAGAACGTTCTGGGCTTCCTCGGCGGCGGCGGTCCTGGCGGCGGCGCCAGCAACAGCGCGCGTATGTTCGTCACACTGACGCCTGAAGACGAGCGCCTGAAGAAGGGCCAGACTGCCGACGAGATTATCAATCACCTTCGGCCCAAGACCTCCAACCTTCCGGGGGTGAAGTTCTATCTCTCCTCATCGCAGGAGCTGAACATCGGCGGCCGCTCCTCGGCAACCCAGTACCAGTACACGCTGACGGCCGATACGCAGCAGGACCTCGACACCTGGTCACCGCAGCTGATGGCGGCGATGCAGCGGCTGCCGGAGCTGCGCGACATCGCTACGGATCAGCAGGACCAGGGCCTTGAAGCGCAGCTCGTCATCGACCGCGACACGGCGTCTCGGCTGGGCGTGAGCGCGCTCGCCATCGACTCGACGCTGTCGGATGCCTTCGGTCAGCGCCAGGTTTCCACGATGTACCAGGAGCTGAACCAGTATCACGTGATCCTGGAGGTGGCGCAGGATTACCAGAACGATCCGACGCAGCTGCAGAAGATCTACGTGAAATCAACGACAGGCGCGGAGGTTCCGCTCTCGGCCGTGACGCATCTCGAGAATCTGCGCGTTCCGCTGGCGATTAATCACCAGTCGCTCTCGCCGGCCGTGACGCTGTCGTTCAACCTCGCGCCCAATATCTCGCTCTCGCAGGCGACTGCGGCCATAGAAAACGCGCGCACGCAGATTGGCATGCCGTCGGCTATCCATGGCGGATTCCAGGGCTCCGCGCAGGCGTTTCAGCAGTCGCTCTCGACCGAGCCGATCCTCGTTCTGCTCGCGCTGTTCACGGTGTATATCGTGCTCGGCATTTTGTATGAGAGCTTCATTCACCCGATCACGATTCTTTCGACGCTGCCCTCGGCGGGCGTCGGTGCGCTGCTCGCGCTGCTCATCTTCAAGATCGACCTCTCAGTCATCGCGATCATCGGCATCATCCTGCTGATCGGCATCGTGAAGAAGAACGCGATCATGATGATCGACTTCGCGCTGGTGGCCGAGCGCGAGCACGGCAAGAACCCTGAGGAAGCGATCTACGAGGCGTGCATGCTGCGCTTCCGGCCGATCATGATGACCACGATGGCAGCGCTGCTCGGCGGGCTGCCGCTGGCGTTTGGAACGGGCACGGGGTCCGAACTGCGCCAGCCGCTGGGCGTGACCATCGTGGGCGGCCTCATTGTCAGCCAGTGCCTCACGCTGTTCACGACGCCGGTCATCTACCTGTTCTTCGACCACCTGCGGTTCGCGCTGCCGCGGTGGGCCCGCGCAGCCAGCGAGGCGCTCGGCTTCCACCGGCCGAGTCGGGCAGGCAGTCGCGGAGGACCCTCGCCGACACCGGCAGCCGGCGACTGATCGGCAACTGACGGTCGGGCGCGGTTTCCGTCCCGCCTACACTCCCCACGCGCTCCCGTCTAATCTATTAACAGCCATGCTCCGCCTCCGCAGCTTCGGCCCCTTCCTGCTCACTCTGCCGCTCGCGGCGCAGATGCACCACGTCGACAAGCCTGAACGCGTCACCCGCGCGATCGGCGTGTATGAGTGGACCGGCGACCTCGCCAAGCCCGACGCAGCGCGGCTGATTCCGGTTTCGGTGTTCATCAACAGTCACTATGAGGACGCCGGGGTCTTCCTCGCGGAGCCTATCCCGCTGGCGCTTGAGACCGGGACGGTTTACGCGCTGCAACACTCGGGCAACACGATCGGCACGGTCGATCTGGACTTCGCGCGCGACATCGTCGACAAGCGCAGCACGGGGGACGACAACCCGCTCGGCGCCTGGTACGGTTACGGCCGGTTCTTTCCGCTCTCGGCCGAACCGGCGCCGTCGAAGCTCACGGAGCACTCGGGCAAGCCTGTGGTGATCGACGGCGGCAGTGACGACGGTGAGCCGCACTTCGTGCGGTCGCGCCATCCCAATGATGCGGACAGCTCCTCCAGTACGGCGAAAGGCACGAGTCCCGCGCCGGCCGACGACCCAGATCGCCCCAAGATGGCGCGGCGTGACTCCGATTCCACCGATAACGCGCCCAGTTCGCCGGGAACCGCGGACATCGATAACGATCCGGATCGGCCAACGCTCGGCCATCGCGATGACGCGGAGCAGGACAGCAAGAAGAAGCACAAGAAGGAGAGCGATTCGGGCGTGGAGGCGATGCCCACCTCACTGAATGATGATCCGGACCGTCCTGAGCTGCACCGAGGCAAGGTGGCGTCGCTCAGCGCCCCGGCGCAGCTCACCGGACTTCCGTCGAATGTGCATCAGGTGATCGCGGTGTCGGATGCTGCCAACGTGCCGCCGCATGTCTTCTCGCGCGAGTGGGACTCCTCGATTGAGCGCGCGCAGACGCTGGCCGCGATGCAGAAGCTCGCCAATCCGCTGGCGCGCCAGTACCTTGCGACCAATCATCTGACGCCCGGGACCTCAGCCGGACCGAAGCTCGTCGATACTTCCAGCTCAAAGGGAGCGACGACGGCGACGTCCGCACCGGGCGCGCACACGACGCCACGCACGATGCCGCACGCGATCGCGCGCCGCTCGGTGGTGCCCGTGCCGATTTCGCTGCCCTTTACGGATGAGCAGATCTCCGGGTACACGCTCAGTTATGGTGGCCTTCCGACGTTTGTGTATTCGGCGGCTGTGCCGACCACGGCGGGGCCGCCGGTGCGCCTCACCATCGTTGCGCAGCGGCTTCCCTCCGGCGAGCTGCAGACCTCGCTCTCGTCGGTGACGGACGAGGCGCACCTTGATCGCACGCCGTGGATGCGGCTCGTCGATGCCGTCGACCCTGACGAGTCCCACCGCGCCAGCCTGCTGTTCGAGCTGCGTGCGCACTCCAGCCGCCAGTTTGCGTTGTATTCGCTTGCCTCGGCGCAGGCGCAGCAGACCTTCGTCACAGGCGTCATCGAGTAGACGGCGCAGCGATCGTCTGCACGTCGACGACTCATGTTCGCTGCAGATTTTGCACGCACAGTCTGGGCCGGGAGACGGCGGCATCTAAACTGAGACTCGCATGTCTGATATTGCCTCCAATTCATCTCCCACTCCGCAGCTTGCACTCCTCTTTCCCGGCCAGGGCTCGCAGTTCGTCGGCATGGGCCGCGAGCTCTATGAGCACGTGCCTGCCGCGCGCGCGGTCTTCGATGAGGCGGACGCGGCGCTCGGCTTTGCTCTGTCGAAGCTCATCTTCGAGGGCCCTGACGAGCAGCTGAGACTGACGGAGAATACTCAGCCCGCGATCCTCACCGTCTCCATCGCCGCTCTGCGTGCGCTCGAGCCGGAGCTGCAGTCGCGTCACATCCGGGTCTGCTTCGCGGCGGGTCACTCGCTGGGCGAGTACTCGGCGCACGTCGCGGCGGGGACGTTCACCTTTGCTGACGCCGTGCGCACGGTGCGCTCGCGCGGGCAGTTTATGCAGGCCGCCGTTCCGGCCGGCGAGGGCGCGATGGCCGCGATTCTGGGTCTCTCCGCCGAGCGCATCAACGACATCTGCGCGCGCGTCTCCGATGAGCTGACGCCGCCTCCGCCGGATGATCCGTCGGATCCTTCTGCGCAGGCTGCGTCCGCGATCGAGGCTCTGACGAACCCGGAGAACCCGGCCGCGACACCCATCCACGCGGCCGCTCGCGTGAGCGCGGTTGTGGCGCCAGCGAATCTAAACTCGCCGGAACAGACGGTGATCTCCGGGGCGAAGGAAGCTGTCGAGCGTGCCTCCGCGTTGTGCAAGGAGGCCGGGGCGAAACGCGCTATCATGCTGCCGGTGAGCGCGCCGTTTCATTGCAAGCTGATGCAGCCGGCAGAAGACGAACTGGCGAAGACGCTCGAGTCCATCAGCTTCAAGGACCCGGCGTTTCCCGTCGCGGCGAACGTCGATGCGCGCCTGCTGCGCCGCGGCCCGGAGGTGCGCGATGCGCTCATCCGCCAGGTTACGGGAGCCGTGCGCTGGGTCGAGTGCATTCACCTGCTGCGCGATTCCGGCGCGACGCACTTCCTTGAGGTCGGCCCGGGCAAGGTGCTGACGGGCCTGAACCACAAGATCGACAAGAGCCTGGTAAGCGCGCATCTCGACAGCTCGGAGACACTGCGGAAGGCGTTGGCGATCTTTGGAGCGAGTTAGGAGTTAGGAAGTTAGGAGTTAGGACGGTGTTGCGGTTCCTCACTCCTAACTTCCTCACTCCCTAACTGGCTGCGCGCTATTTCACGAGGTTACCGTTGATGTCGCGCACCTCGACTGGACCGAGCGCTGCATCCTTCAGCTGCGGCTCGATCTTGGCGCGGTCGCCTGCAGCAACGATTACCAGCGCGTTGGGATGCAGATCGTCCTTCGCGACGCGCGCTACGTCTTCGGCGGTGACTGCGCGATAACGCTCCGGCAAGTTGGCGTAGTAGTCGAGCGGACGATCGTAGAGGAAGATCGACTGCATCGCGCCTGTCACGGCGCCGGTGGTCTCGAACTCGCCGGGCAGCGATTGCACCAGCGCGTCCTTGCTCTCGTTGAGCTCGGCGGTGGTGGGAGGGTTGGACGGAAAGCGTGTGATCTCTGCCATCAGCTCCTTCGCTGCGGGTCCGGTGACATCGGTGCGCACCTGGCCGCCGGCGAGAAAGCGCCCGCCTGCGCGATACGGCTGGAAGTTGGAGCTCGCGCCGTAGGTGTAGCCGTGCTGCTCGCGCAGATTCATGTTGATACGGGATGCGAAGGCGCCGCCCAACGTGTAGTTCATCACCTGCAGCGTGGGCAGCTCCGGAGCGTTGGCCGGGACGCCCAGGCCGTAGGCGATCAGCGCGGTCTGCGGCGCGCCGGGCTTGTCGACGATGACGACGTGCGTCGGCTGCATCTCCGGCGCGGGCGGAAGCGTGACGGCCTGGTTTGCCGTTCCGCTCCACTTGCCGAAGTACTGCTCGGCGAGCCGCCGGGCTGCGGGCTGCGTGACATCGCCCGCGATGACGAGTGCTGAGTCTGCGGGGCCGTAGTGCTCTGTGTAGAAGCCGGTGACATCGTCACGTGTGAGCGCCTGCACGCTGTCGGTTGTGCCGGTGGGCGCGGCGCCGTATGGGCTATCGCCGAAGACGAGCTTCGGTCCAACGCGCTGCGCCATCGCGATGACCGAGTCCGTCTCCTGCCCGATGCGCACCAGTCGCTGTTTCTTGCGGCGGTCGAGCTCTTCGGGGCGGAACGCCGGGTGCTCGATGACGTCGGCCAGCAGGTCGATGCCGCGGTCGCTGTTGCTGGTGAGCACTGTGACACCGGCAGAGCTTCCGTCCATGCTGGCGTTCGGTGCAATGCGCGCTCCGATCAGCTCCTCGTCGCTGGCGAGCTTGGTCAGGTCACGGCTTTCGGTGCCGTCGCCCATCGTCTCCGCGACCAGCGTGGCGAGGCCGCCCTTGTCGTTCGGGTTCGTTTCGCTGCCGGCGCGTGAGACGAGCGAGGCGGACACGACGGGAAGCGCGTGGTCCTCGACGAGATAGACCTTCAGGCCGTTGTCGAGTGCGAAGGTGGCGGGCACGGGCAGATGCACCGCGGGCGGAGGCCCGGGCTTCGGCACCTGTTTGCGCCAATCCTGCGCCTGCTCAAACGTGGGGCTGTAGGGATTCGTGAGCTTCACGTTGGCGTCGGTGTCCGCGGGGCTGCGCGGGACGTCGTGCAGCACCTTCTCGCCCGGAACGCAGGAGATAACAACGGTTGCGTTGCTGGCGAGATATTTGACCGCCGCGGCCTTCGCGCTTGCCGGCGTCACGTCCTCGATCATCGCGACGTCTTTGGGCAGAAAACCCGGATCGCCGGTGTACTGGTTGTACTCGTCGAGCGTGTCGGCCACACCGCCGAAGCCGCCCAGCCGCTGCAGGCCGGTGATCTTCTCGGTGAGAGCGCCTGTCTTCGCAGCCTGCACCTCATCGGCGGTCGGCCCCTCCTGCTGCAGGCGTGTGAGCTCCTTCCAGAAGATGGCTTCGATGTCTTCGAGTTTTACGTTGGGGCGCGCGGTGATGATGCACTGCGCGAAGCCGGTCAGCTTGAGCGAGTCGTTTTCACAGACGACACTCTGAGCCATCTGCGACTTGTAGATCAGCGCCTGCTGCAACCGGGCGGCCTTGGCCCGACCGAGCGCATAGAGGGCGGCGTCGGTGTCGTACGCGCCCTGCGTGTACGCCGGAGGGGTCAGCCACGCAAAGCGAATCTGCGAGAGCTTGACGGTATCGGTGACGGTGGCCCGCTTCTGCGCGGTGATCGGCGGTGTGGTGATGTGCACCGGCGGCGGCACGGGGCCGCGCGGGATGGGGCCGAAGTACTTCATCAGCATCGCGCGCAGCGCCTTGGGATCGAAGTCGCCGGCGATGGCGATCGAGGCGTTGTTCGGGATGTAGTACTGCTGGTGGAAGTCGCGCACATCGGCGACGCGGGCTGACTCAATGTCCGCATGGCTGCCGATCACGTCGCCGTAGTACGGATGCCCCTCGGGGAAAAGAGTGTGCATCATGGCCTCGTTCGCCGCTTCGTACGGCCGGCCTTCGCCCTGGCGGCGCTCGTTGCGCACGACGTCGCGCTGGTTGGTCAGCAGTGTGCGATTCAGGCCCTCCATCAGAAAGCCCATGCGGTCGCTCTCGAGCCAGAGGGCGAGCTCGAGCTGATTGCTGGGCATGGTTTCGAAGTAGTTGGTGCGGTCGAAGTCGGTGGTGCCATTCACGTCGGTCGCGCCGGCGCCCTCGACGTACTTGATGTGCGCCTTCTCGCCGACGTGCTCGGAGCCCTCGAACATCATGTGCTCGAACAGATGCGCGAAGCCGGTGCGTCCGGGGCGCTCGTTGAGCGGGCCGACGTGATACCAGAGATCGACGGCAACCAGCGGCAGGCGGTGATCCTCATGCGTGATGACGGTGAGGCCGTTGGGCAGCGTGTACTTTTCGTACATGATCTCGGGCAGCTTGAGCCGGTGAGGCGCAGGCTGGGCCGCGGCAGCCGCGGCGACAGTCAACAAGAGGGCAAGGCAGCTCAGGGTACGTCTCATCGTGCGGTCGGTCTCCTGGGGAAACTTGAGAACGTCCCCTAGAATAGAGGGAGGGCGCGATTTTGCCGCAGAATTTCTGCTTTGCAGCCCTGAATTTGCTAGCGCCATGAGTTTTTCTGAACAGTTCGATGTGTTGATCGTCGGGGCCGGCCATGCGGGCTGCGAGGCGGCAGCGGCAGCTGCGCGCATGGGGCTGCGCACCGCTCTGTTCACGCTGAACCTCGACCTGATCGCGCAGATGTCGTGCAATCCGGCCATCGGCGGTGTGGCCAAGGGCCATCTGGTGCGTGAGGTGGACGCGCTGGGCGGCATTATGGGCGAGGTCGCCGACGCCTGCGGCATTCAGTTCCGGCTGCTCAACACCTCGCGCGGACCGGCGGTGTGGTCGCCGCGCGCGCAGTGCGATAAGGCGCTCTATCGCGTGAAGATGCGCGAGAAGCTGGAGTCGATCGAGAACCTGTTTATCAAGCAGGCCGAGGTGGTGGATCTCGTTGTGGAGGGTCCAGGGCCCAGGGTTCAGGGTCCAGAAGACCAGAGCGCCGCGCCGTTGTCGGCAAATTCGCAAAACAGTTTGCTGGACCCTGGGCCCTGGAGCCTGGACCCTGCAACAGGCCGCGTCAGCGGCGTGAAGCTGCGGGATGGCCGCACGATTCATGCGGGTGCGGTGGTGGTTACGACCGGCACATTTTTGAATGGGCTCATTCACTGCGGAGAGCAGCAGTACACGGCGGGGCGCTCGGGCGAGCCGGCGAGCGTGCTGCTGGGAGAGAGCCTGAAGAAGCTCGGCCTGCGCTGGTGCAGGCTCAAAACCGGAACGCCGCCGCGGCTCGACGGACGAACAATCGATTGGGCGAGGTTCGAAGAGCAGCCCGGCGACGCAGACCCGACGCCGTTCAGCTTTCGCAGCACGCCCGCTGATGGCTCGCCGAGGTGGCAGCCCCCGCTGCCGCAGGTCTCGTGTCATATCGCCACTACAACGCCCGAAACGTTGAAGCTGATCCGGGAGAACGTGCACCGCTCGCCGATGTTTACCGGACAGATAGAGGGCATTGGGCCGCGTTACTGCCCGTCGATTGAAGACAAGATTGTGCGGTTCCCGGACAAGAGCTCGCACCAGTTCTTCCTGGAGCCTGAGGGTCTTAACACGCACGAGGTCTACATCAACGGCATGAGTACGTCGCTGCCGATGGAGGTGCAGGCCGCGATGGTGCACTCCATCCCGGGGCTCGAGAACGCCGAGATGCTGCGACCCGGCTATGCGATTGAGTACGACGCGATCGATCCGACGGAGCTCGACCGCACGCTGCGCGTGAAGAGCTTCAGCGGGCTGTATCTCGCCGGACAAATTAACGGGACCTCGGGGTATGAAGAGGCCGCGTGCCAGGGTCTAATGGCCGGGATTAATGCGGCGCTGTTCGCCAAGCGAGTCGGCAGGTCAGCGAGTCAGCAGGTCAGCGAGCAGCTCGAGACGTTTATGCTGGACCGCACCGAGGCGTACACCGGGATTCTGATCGACGACCTGATCTCCAAGGGCACCGACGAGCCGTACCGGATGTTCACGTCGCGCGCCGAGTTCCGCCTGCACCTGCGCATCGATAACGCCGATACGCGTCTGACGCCGCATGGCCGGCGGCTC
>DASYBN010000199.1:0-2255 GCA_036500785.1 Acidobacteriaceae bacterium | reverse complement strand
TTCTGCATTCGCGATAAGCGCGGCTGGGTTGCCCGATGGAGGTTCGGTGGTTTGCGCTCTGCCGTGGCCTCCGAAGCACGTCCAAGCAACAACGAGTACGAAACCTCGCATCGACCATACTTTCCAGTTCAGCTCTCGATTCGAAAACATCTTCCGTCACTCCTTTCAATTTGGTCCAAGCCGAAGGATGGCTCCTCATACGATGTCGAAGACTTAGGCTTGCAGACGCTCGTCTCAAATGTCATATACCCGGCGTTTTAGGACACTCACGCAGGGCCACCCCATGCAGCGCATCGGTCTCGTCGTATTCCCCGGTTTTCATGTGATGAGCTGCGCCGTGCTCTCCACCTTCGAATGCGCGAATAGGGAGGTGGGCGAGCCGGTCTATGAGGTGCGTCTGTGTCCGAGACGGGCGGCTCCATCCGCGCCTCGATCGGCATGAGCGTCGCGACCGAGCCCTTCGACGACACGGATTTCGACACGCTGATTGTCGGCGGCGGCACCGAACCGCCGACGCCGGGCCTGATCGAATTTATGTGGCAGGCTTTGGGGCGATACCGGCGGGTTGCCGCGATCTGCACCGGCGCGTTCATCCTGGCCGAAGCAGGTCTGCTCGACGGCCGCCGCGCGACCACGCACTGGCGCCACGCGCGGGACTTGCAGGCTCGGTTCCCAAAAGTGAAGGTGGAGGAAGACCGTATCTTCATCGTCGACGGCCCGGTGTGGACCTCGGCCGGGATGACGTCCGGTATCGACCTCGCGCTGGCCATGGTCGAAAAGGATCTGAGCGCGGACGTGGCGCGGGCGGTGGCCAGGGAGCTGGTGGTCTATCACCGGCGCGCCGGCGGGCAGTCGCAGTTTTCGGCGCTGCTGGAGCTGGAACCCAAATCCGACCGTATCCAGAGCGCACTAGCGTATGCGAAGCGCAATCTCGACAAGCCCTTGAGCGTTGGACAGCTCGCCGAGGCGGCGCATCTAAGTCCGCGTCAGTTCAGCCGTGCCTTCCGGACCGAGACCGGCCAATCGCCGGCCAAGGCGGTCGAGAACCTGCGCGTCGAGGCCGCCCGGCTGATGATGGAGCAGAGCCGCCATCCGATCGACGTCATCGCCCTGCAAACGGGTTTTGCTGATCGCGACCGTATGCGTCGCGCCTTCCTGCGCGCCTTCGGACAGCCGCCGCAGGTGATCCGGCGAAACGCGCGGGCGGAGGTAGCGGCCTGAACTATGGGCGATCGCGCTGAGCGCCAATGCCCGCAATTCGGCGAAATCTCGACTCGGGCAGTTGCTAGGGTGGGGGGACTTCTAACTATGGGTTCTGACGCACGATGGTCGGTAGCCTGGATGCCTCTTCTTTGATTCTCCCTCGGGCATGCCGCCCGGATCGTTTCTTGCGGGGATCGACGGATCCTTTCCTCGGCGCCCGAGCGATCAGGAAGCAAGAGGCCTTCATGACGAATCGTACGGGGCCGTACATTGCGCGCGGCCGTCTCGGGATCACGGCGGTCGCGCTCCTGGGCGTCTTTACTGCCATCCCGACCGGGCGTCGGCCCAGGGCTGCGGCGGCGGGGCGCTCAGCACGTCGAAGACTGAGGCGCCGCCTCGGTCGAGCACGTGTTGCTCACACGGCGTCGATGGGTGGATCAACCGGCGAGGCTCAGGCGAGCGGCGAGCCACCGCAGTCTTCTATTTCCTCATTTCTCGAGACGTGCCCTCCACTCGCATCAAGGTGATTTCCTACGGGAAGGAGGAACCGGCAGCCGTAGAGACCGGCAGTGAATACACATGGGCGACAAACCGACGTGTTGAAGCTCGGATGCGATAGGCGGCCGTCGGCGGACGCTTACGCCTCTCATGACAACCCATTTGAAGCGCCCGGCGATGAGCATCCGCAGGATCGGACACAGCGCGTCCGACGGGATCCCGATGCTCGCGGAGATTCTTTCCGGATACCGTAGAACTCCGAATAGGAGAAATCGGCCTCTCTCATCTGAGCTGCCACGAATCTGGCCTCATGAAACCATCCTCGGACAGTAGCTCGGTAGAAATCCGGCGGAGCGTGGGTCAGGACGCCGCGCCGGCGAAGGCGGCCAAGCCAGCCAAGAAGCCGCGCAAGGCGGCGGCCGGATGAGGAAGAATGCTGCCTTGGGCCGCACAGCCACCGCGCGGAAGACCGTTCGATGCTCCGGACCTCTCCACTATCGGGTTGACAGGCGCGAACCACCGCCGGGTTCAGCGGACTGACGCACGTTGGGCGT
>DASYBN010000198.1:0-9510 GCA_036500785.1 Acidobacteriaceae bacterium | reverse complement strand
TCTCGGCGCGGATCACGCGATCAACTACAGGTCCACACCCGACTGGGACAAAGCCGTCAAAGACCTCACAGCCGGCAACGGCGTCGATCATGTCGTCGAGGTCGGCGGCCAGGGCACCATCGCAAAATCGCTCAGCGCCGTCCGCCCATCCGGCCACGTGCACATCATCGGCGTCCTCTCGGGCACTGCCCCGGACGCCGGTCCCGGCATCGACGTCCGATCCATCCTCACCAAATCCGTCCACCTCAACGGCATCTACGTCGGCAGCCGCGCCATGTTCCAGCGCATGAACGCCGCCATTTCGGCCAACAAGCTCAAGCCCATCATCGACCGCATCTTCCCGCTCGCCAATGCGCGCGCCGCCTTCGAGCACATGCAGAACGGCAGCCACTTCGGCAAGATCGTCCTTTCGCTCAACGCTCCATAGCAAAGCGCGACGGAACCGGCGCTCGCAAAGCTGCGTACCAGCACCATGCCCTCCGTGTGTTCCCTCGCCATCACACTTGCGCTCTTCGCGGTCGTCGCGCAGGGGCAACAGCAACAGCCGGCGCTCAATGCCAACCAGATCATGGCCCGCGTCGCCGCCAATCAAGACCGCTCCGAATCCGCGCGCGCGCATTTCGTTTACGTCCAGCACGCTCGCGTCTTCTCACGCAAAGGCAGCACCATCCGTTGCGAAGAGCTCACCGACACCCGCATCACACCCACCCCCACCGGCTCTCACCAGCAACTCCTCACACTGAACGGCCGCCTGCTGCACAAGGGAAGCTACATCACCTACAATCGCCTTCCCGCCGCCGCGCCAGCCGGCAAGGACGCACCCGACACGAACGACCCCCGCGCCAGCATCAAAGCCGCCGATAACGACGACACCACCGATCTCGATCTCGTCGAGAACATGCGCGACAATCTGCTCGGCAACAAATCCGGCCACGCCAAGGACGGCATCAACGACAGCCTCTTTCCGCTCACCTCAAAGCAGCAGGCCGACTACGAGTTCACCCTCGTCGGCCGTGAGCCTCGCAACGGCCGCGACACCTTCCACATCCAGTTCCGGCCCAAAGACAAATCCGACTTCGGCTGGAAGGGTGATGCCTGGATCGACACCACGACCTTCCAGCCCGTGGTCATCCGCACGGCGCTCTCACGCCGGCTCCCGCTCGGGGTCCGCGTCCTGCTCGGCACTAACGTTCCCGGCATCGGCTTCACCGTCATCTACGCGCCGCAACCCGCCAATCAGCCCGGCAACGAGGCAGACCCGGTCTGGTTTCCCGTCTCGCTGGGCAGCGAGTTCAAAATCCATGTCCTGTTTTTCTTCAGCCGCCAGATTGTCATCGCCGCTGAGAACCGCGACTTCGAGAAGACCCACGTCACCTCGACCATCCTTACTCCCGGCCAGGTCGCCGTTGCTCCACCGCAGCCCTGACGCAGAAAGCCCCTGCGCTCTGGCAGGGGCTCTCCAACTCTCATCGTGCCGAGACTAAACCGTCACTTCGACTCCGCGCCAGAACGCAACGTGATGTTTCACGCTCTTCGCCGCTGGTTTCGGATCAGGGTAGTACCACGCCGCGACCAGGTTCTCCTGACCGTCCACAAGCACCGTGTAGTACCGCGCACGCCCCTTCTGGGGGCAAGTGGAGCTGCTCGAACTCGGGCGCAGAAACGCCCGGTTTACAGTCTCCTCTGGGAAGTAAATGTTTCCCTCGACGGTCTCAACCTTATCGCTTTCCGCGAGGGTCTGTCCGTTCCAAATCGCCTTTGCCATATCCGTGCCTTCCTGTGTTTTCAGTCAGATAGCAGCAGCCGGGCCGATTCCATAACTATCCGAAAGGCCTATAACACAGCGTATGCCGCTCGTCTACAAGGAGTTTACACGATTGTACCGGAAATGGAAAGTCCTCCTTTGGGTATCTACAGAACACCATAGACTTCCAGGTGATTTGTTGACGCTCCGAACAAGCGCCAGCCGTACGAGTAGCTCCGTCAGGCGACCGCCTCGACCACCGGCCGCGTCTTCTCCGGATCCGGCCGCTTCAGCTCGGTAGGCTCCTCCTTTGGCTTCGGCGGCCCAATCTTCTTCGCATACCCGCAGACGACAGCCGGTGCCACCTCCTCGGGCGCGCCTTTCTTGGCACGACGCTTCGGCATCCGCTCCTGGTTATTGGGGCACACCAGCCACGTGCCCTCCTTATCCGAAACCTCCACGAGATACGGCGACTTGCACTTCGGGCACGGCTCGGCAATCAGCTTTTGGTTGCTGGTGAAGTCGCACTTCGGGTACCGCGTGCAGCCGTAGAAGACATCGCCGCGCCGGTTCTTGCGCACGGCAATCTCGCCGCCGCACTTCGGGCACGGCACGTCGAGAATCTCCTGCTTCACATACTTGCACTTCGGGTAGCCCGAGCAGGCGATGAACTCGCCGTACGGTCCCTCGCGCTGCAGCAGTGGCTTGCCGCACTTCGGGCAAGGCTCCTCCAGCTGCACCGGCGGCTTCGACTGTACCTTCTGGTTCAGCTTGCGAATCGTCTTGCACGGCGGGTCCTCGTTGTATCCAGGACACGCCATAAACGGTCCCCACGGCCCATTGCGCAGCACCATCACGCGCCCGCAGTTATCGCAGAACTCCTCTTCCTGCTCATCGGCCGCGTCCGCGCCGGGAGCGTTCAGGTCCGGCTTGGCCGCGATGTTCTCCTTCGTGTAATCGCAGCTCACCGGCTCAATCGAGACCTTTTTCCAGTCCTTCATCGCCAGCCGCAGCGCCGCTGAAAGCTCCTTCTGATCCTTCGAGTCGCTGATCTCTACCGACCGCCCTGCACCCTCCGCGTCTGTTCCGCGCACCTGCAGTGTCGCGTGGTGAAACTTCGACGTGATCTTCTTCAGCACCTCGCGCTCGCTCTTCTTCCACGCCGCCGCGCTCACCGCCATCGGCTTCTCGTTCGTGTAGTTCGCGCACGAGTAGAAGCTCCCGAACTTGCCCCACTTCAAATACAGCGGCGCTCCACACTTCTCGCAGATCTCGCTCGTCTCCTGCTCCATCGCCTTCACGTCTTCCATCGACTCGCTGGCGACCTTCAGCTCGTCCTCGAGATGCGTATAGAAGCCGTTCAGCAGGTCCGTCCACTTCTCCGTTCCCTCTTCCACCGCGTCCAGCTCGTTTTCGAGCCCCGCCGTGTACTCCACCTTGAAGATGTACGGAAAGTTCTTCACCAGCAGGTCCGTAACAACCATGCCGATCTCCGTCGGCACCAGCCGCGCCTTAATCTTCTTGACGTAATCGCGCTCCTGGATCGTGTTGATGATCGACGCATACGTCGACGGCCTTCCAATCCCGTTCTCCTCAAGCGTCTTCACCAGGCTCGCTTCGTTGAAGCGCGGCGGTGGCTGTGTGAACTTCTGCTGCGATTCGACCTTCACCTTTGTCAGCGCTTGCCCATCGTTCAACTGCGGTAGTCTGCGATCCGCTTCCTCCTCGCGCGCGGGCTCGCCATCTGGATCGCCGTCACTCTCGGCACGCGCATCCTCGGCCTTCTGCTCCTGCCTCGCCGCCTCGGGCGAAGCCTTCGCATCGCGCGCGGCCTTGGCCTTCTTCCACTGCTCCTCGTACCACAGGAAACCCGCAAACTTCAGCACACTTCCGGTCGTGCGGAAGTCATAGGCCAAATCAGCCTTCGCTTCAATGTCTACCGTCGTCTGGTCGAACACCGCCGGCACCATCTGGCTTGTGACCGCACGCTCCCATATCAGCGAATACAGCCGGAACTGCTCGTCGCTCACATAGCGCCGCACGAACTCCGGCATCCACGTAATATTCGTCGGCCGAATCGCCTCGTGCGCATCCTGCGCGTCCTTCTTCGACGAATAAACGTTCGGCTTCTCGGGAATGTACTCATCGCCGAGCTGCTTGCGCACGTGTTCGCGGATGTCGTTAATCGCATCCGGGCTCATGCGCGTCGAATCCGTTCGCATGTACGTGATGAGTCCGACCGTTCCCTCCGGCCCAAGCTCCACGCCCTCATACAGTCGCTGCGCCACGCCCATGGTCCGGCGCACGCCGAAACCGAGCCGACCCGCGGCCTGTTGCTGCAGCTGCGAGGTCGTAAACGGAGGCTTCGGCTTGCGCCGCGTCTCCTTCTTCTCGACCGAACGCACGCGCCATGTCGCACGCTCCAGCTGCGCCATCACTTCGTCCACGGCGGCCTTATCCGGCAGCGCATTCGGGATGTACTTGCCCTCGGCCGCGCGGTCCTCCACACGCACAGGGTGTCCGCCGACACCGACCATGCGCGCCGCAAACTCGTTCCCCTCGCCTTTGGGCGTCAGCACCGCATCAATATTCCAGTACTCCGTCTGCGGGAAGCTCGCAATCTCGCGTTCGCGCTCGACGATAAGTCTGAGTGCCACGGTTTGCACGCGTCCCGCGCTCAGCCCGCGCTTCACCTTGTCCCACAGCAGCGGCGAGATCTGATAACCCACCAACCGATCCAGCACGCGACGCGTCTGCTGCGCGTCCACCAGATTCTCGTCGACATCCCGAGTATGCAGAAACGCCTGCTGCACAGCCTTCTTCGTAATCTCGTTGAAGGTGACGCGCTGAATCTTCTTCTTGTCCTTCACGCTCGGCAACAGCTGCATCCGCAGATGCGCGGCGATCGCTTCACCCTCGCGGTCCGGGTCAGGCGCCAGGAACACGGCGTCACTCTTCGACGCCAGCTTCTTCAGCCGGTCGACCACCTTCTCCTTGCCCGGCGACACAATCAGCGTCGGCTCAAACGTCCGCCGCTTCAGCTCCACGCCAATATCATTCTTCGGCAGGTCCATGATGTGGCCAATAGAGGCCTCCACCACATAGTCGTTGCCGAGATACTTCCCGATCGTCTTCGCCTTCGCAGGCGACTCTACGATCACTAGATTCTTTGCCATTCTGTTGCCTTACTCCGTTCACCTCAGCAAGCGCGCTCGCCAAGGACCCGGTAGCCGAGCGCGACCCCTGCCGCTCCCCCGACCAACGTCAATGCACCCTAACACGCCCCGCCGAGGCCAAGTCAAACGTCGTGCCAAGCTTCAGGCAACCCCGCGGGCTCATATCCGTCCTACGGCCCCGAACAGCAGGTCGTTCCGTTGGACGTTCTATTTCGTAGGAAATTGTGGAAAAATCACGTGCTCAAAACGCACCAAAAGTGGCAGAAAACGACTCAAAACCACTCAAAAACAGCGCACGTAATTCTTGCCCGGCATCTGCTTTACCCTGCCCGCAAGCTCGAGCTCGAACAGCGCCGTAAAGATCTCACCCGAGACCATCCGCGACTCGAGCCGCTCAATCAGTTCATCCAGCTGAACAGCCTCATCCTGCCGTAACGCGCTGAAAACAATTCGCTCGTGCTCACTAAGCGGCTGCCCCGGTCCGTCCTCTGGGCCACCTCTGCCAAATAAGGATGCGGCCTCCCCCTTGCCGGATTCATTTACGCCCGCAAGCCGCGCCTGCTCATCCTCCAACTCCACCCGGATCTGCGACGGCAGATCCTCCCAAATGTCCTCCCATGTTGCAGTTAGCTTGGCTCCCTGCTTGATCAGCGTGTTCGGTCCCCAGGCATTCTTGTTCGTGGCATTGCCGGGCACGGCATACACATCCCTGCCCTGCTCCAGCGCACACCGCGCCGTGATCCGCGTGCCCGAGTACTCCGCCGCCTCCACCACCAGAACCCCCACACTCATACCGCTCAGCGTGCGGTTCCGAATCGGGAAGTTCTGCGGCGCGGGAAACGTCCCCAGTGGAAACTCGCTCACAATCGCCCCACCGCTCGCCACGATCTGCTCCGCAAGTTTTTTGTTTTCTTTCGGATAGATCACATCGATCCCAGTTCCCCAAACAGCCACCGTCCGGCCGCCGGCCTCGACCGCCCCCTTGTGCGCGCAGGTGTCCACACCTCGCGCCATGCCGCTCTGGACCACCATGCCTCTCCGCGCCAGGTCTCGGCTAAGCATCTCCGCCATTCCAGAACCATAGGGAGTCGGATTCCGCGTTCCCACGACCGCAATTCCCGCCCGGTTCAGAATGGACGCATCGCCCCGCACCCACAGCACCGGCGGCGGGTCGAAGATCTCCATCAGCCGCCCCGGATATTCTTCGTCGTCCATCGTGAGAAACGTCGCGCCGGAGTCCAGAACCCGGCTGATCTCCTCCGCCGCCGCTTTCCGTGCTCGCCCATCAAAAATGAACTGCGCTGCCTCGGCGGGCATGCCAAGGCCTTCCAGCTCGGTCAGCGAGGCGCCGAACAGCCGTCCCGCATCGCCTCCCAGACGCTGCACCGCCCGCGTGCATCGGGTCGGCCCCATCCCCGGAGTCAACACCAGTGCCATCCACGCCAGCCGCGCCTCAGCCGACACCTCAACCCCGACCTTCTCCTCGACCATCCTGGCCCAAAACCTTTCTTCCCTTACAAACGCTGACTCGATGACTTGCTGACTTGCTGCCTCGAATTCCCCCGCATCCTATCGCAACCCGCATCAACGCTATATCCCACTAAAATCTTCCACGTGCCCCTTCGAGTCGCCGCCATCTCCTTCCTGAATCCCGCGCCCCTGCTTTACAACTTTCAGCACGAGCCCACCGCCTCCGAGCTCCGCAGCCAGTACGACCTCCACTACACAACCCCCGCCCACTGCGCGCGCGAGCTGCACTCCGGCAACGCTGACCTCGGCCTCATCCCCATCGCCGAACTCACGCCCGAGCTCGCCATCGTGCCCGGCTGCACCATCGCCGCGCTCCACGAGGTCCGCAGCATTCTGTTGCTCGTCAAAAATCCCCAGAACCTCTCGGCACACGAGGCTCTAGCCCGCGTCGCGACTGTCTCTACGGACAATGCCTCGCGCAGCTCCACCGCCTACGCACACATCCTGTTCGAGCACTTCCACCACACACGGCCCACCTTCACCGAACAGCGCGCCGACGCCATCGCCATGCTCGGCGCCGCCGACGCCGCACTCCTCATCGGCGACCCCGCACTGCTCGCGCGCGAACGCCGCAACGAAATCGACGCCGCCCTCGCGCCCACGCCGCTCCTCTGGCTCGACCTCGCCGCGCTCTGGCGCGAGCACACCGGTCTGCCCTGGGTTGCCGCCGTCTGGGCCGTGCGCCCCGAAGCCCTCCCGCTCAGCGGCCTCTCTGCACAGCAGCTCGCCGGTCACCTCACCGCCAGCCGCGACGCCGGTCTCGCCAACATCAACACGCTCGTGCGCGAGTGGACTCCCCGCATCGCAGTCCCGCCCGACACAATCCGCACCTACCTCACCCGCAACATCCACTACACGCTCGACTCCGACTGCCTTCGCGCCGTAGAGCACTTCCGCCTGCTGGCATCGCAACTCGGTGCGCTGCCGCCGCTTCCGCAGCTAAACATCCTGGACTGAAGAATCGCCCAACGATTCCACTGAACTTCGGCGCCGCAGACAGCGTCTTACATCCAGCATGATGCACGCGCCCCAGCCAGTCGCAGCTTTGCTCGCCGCCGCTGCCGGCCATACGCTGATGCACGCGTTCTATCACCTCGGCCTTGCCGGCCTGGTCTTCATCTCCACGATCGACAGCTCCTTCGTCCCGCTGCCGATCCCCGGCGTCACCGACATCCTGATCATCCTCTACGCGGCGAACCACACGAACGTCTTTCTGCTCGTTTTTCTGGCGACGCTCGGCTCCGCACTCGGTGGCTTCCTCTCGCACTGGGCCGGACAGGCCGGCGGCATGGCGTTCCTCGAGAAGCACGTCTCCAAGCGTTATCTAAAGCCGATCCAGCACTGGGTCGAGTCGCACGCCATCCTCTCGGTCGCAATTCCCGCCATCCTTCCGCCGCCCATGCCGCTTTCGCCGTTCGTGCTGGTCGCTGGCGCGGTGAAGATGAACCGCAAGAAGTTCATGACCGCCTTCACAATCAGCCGCTTCCTCCGCCACGCGCTCGCCGCATGGCTGGGTGTGCACTACGGCAGAGCGGTCCTGCATCTCTGGAACCAGTTCTCCGCGCGCTGGGCGGTGACCATCCTAGTCGTCTTCTGGTCCGTGACGATCCTGTTCACCGCCATCGGCATCTGGAAGCTCGTCCAGACCTCCCGCAGCATGAAGCTCCAGTCCGGCTCGCCTTCTGCGCAGCCCACTGCGCAGTGACCTTCTGCCGGCGTCAAGCTGCCTCCCCGGAAGTGCTAAACTAGTCCCTGTGCCGGGTCCTACGCGACGCGTACCCGCCAACCCCGCCAGGTCCGGAAGGAAGCAACGGTAACGGGCACACGCGGGCGCAGTAGGGTAACCCGGTACACTTATTGCCCCTCCCACATGAGGTATCGGTTCCGACCCATAGACGGCGCTCTCGCCACGATGGTTGTGGTTATTGCGTTCGCCTGCATCGAACGACTTCGAGCGCAGCGATGGAGTAGGGCTTTCCTAGCGGCTGGATCTCTTGTGATGCTCACCCTGTTGCTCTGGCAGAGTTGGCTGTGGGTGACCAACATATCTTCGACATTGTCGGAACCGGCCAAAACACGAAGACCGTTACGGCTGATGGTTTTTCTTGTAGTCCTCTTTCCACTTGGGCTTTTGTTGATGACAGAAGTCCTGGACGCGCTGGCGCGACATACCTATCTCTTTCAGAGGGCTAGCGTCGACGTTGCCCAGTCCTCGGTGCTTTGTAGAGAGGTAGGGTGCCCTATCAACATCGGTTGGCCAATCAAAGTGTCGATTTCTGAAACGTCGGAATCGGGCACCGGGACTATCGAGGTGCCGCTCTCGTGTCCTAAAGGTCATGCCACGCTGTACGCAGAGGGCACGAAGCAAAATGGAGTTTGGACCTTGAACAGGGAATATTTCACGGCAGAGGGAAGAGGAGATGTGTCCTTAATCAGTTCGCCTCCCGGCCAATAGCCAAGCGGCAAGATTTGTCCGAAGCGCCCACTCATTTCTGCGGGAGGTTGGAACGATGTCTCCTTCGGCTTTCTGGACTTGGGCCCTGAACGCTGAACCCTGTCTCTCGCGATAAGATTCCATCTGTTGATCTTCTCGCTGGAGGAACACCCATTTTGAGTCTCACCCTGAAGCCCCGGTCTGCCGTTCGCGCCAAGATCTCCGCCCTCGGCACCTACGTTCCCCCCCGGGTCCTCACCAACACCGATCTCGAAAAGATGGTCGAGACCAACGACGCCTGGATCGTCGAGCGGACCGGCATCCGCGAGCGCCACCTCGTCGACAAAGGCATCGCGACCAGCGATCTGGCCACCGAAGCCGCTCGCCGCTGTCTCGCCTCCCGCGGCATCCAGCCCAACGAAATCGAAGCCATCATCGTCGCCACCGTTACGCCGGACATGCTCTTTCCCGCCACCGCGTGCCTTGTGCAGCACAAGCTCGGAGCCATCGGCGCGTGGGGCTTCGATCTCTCCGCAGCCTGCTCCGGCTTCCCCTACGCGTTGCAGGTCGGCGCGAAGCTCGTCGAGTCCGGCGCGCACAAGAAAGTGCTCGTCATCGGCGCCGAT
>DASYBN010000197.1:0-8076 GCA_036500785.1 Acidobacteriaceae bacterium | reverse complement strand
AGTTCCTGCGCCAGAGCTTTGCGTTTTCGGCGCTGGCGGCCGCTGCGCCGCGCCTGGCCTTCGCGGGGCAGGCGATCAGCCCGAAGCCCGCGCCGCCGCCAGACCCCAGTGGGCAGCACATGTTCCTGGTCGGCGACTGGGGCACGGATAAGTATCTGGACCAGCAGATCGCTACGGCGAAGGCGATGGCGGGATGGGTCGACCGCCGGAATATTCATCCGGGCGCGCTCTTCATGCTGGGCGACAACTGGTACGGCGACATGGGCGTCGGGTACATCTCGGGGCGCTGGCAGCAGCAGTTTGAGCAGATGTATCCCACGTCGCACTTCCCGGGACCGGCCTACGTCGTGCTCGGCAACCATGATTATGAGCGCAAGGTTTCGAGCAAGGTCGATCTCGAACTGGGGTACGCGGCGCACGCCAAGGGGACGCGCTGGACGCTGCCCAGCCGGTGGTACACGTTCAAGTACCCGCAGAAGGATCCGGTCGTCACCATCATCTGCCTGGACACCAACCTCCCCGGCCAGAAGCATGGCGCGGAGAGGTTCGAGCCCTGGAGCTTCGATATGAGCAAGGAGGACCGCGACCAGCAGGACGCCTGGTTCCGGGCCGAGCTGGCCAAGCCGCGGACGACGCCGTTCCTGGCGTGCGTCGCGCACCATCCGATCTACACGAACGGCATCCACAAGGACCAGAAGATCCTCATCCAGGACTGGGACGCGCTGCTGCGGCAGTACAAGGTCGACTTCTGGATCTCCGGCCACGATCACGATCTGCAGCACCTGGAGTTTGCCGGCCACCCGACCAGCTTCGTCATTTCGGGCGGCGGCGGCGCGGAGCTCGTCGATTGGACCACGCCGCCCGAGAAGCGTGGCCCGTTCGGCAACAAGGCGATCGGCTTCAGCGACATGGAGTTCAGCAAAGACGCGATCCTGTTCCGCCACGTCAACGCGCAGGGGCAGATCATCCACAGCTTCCGCAAGGCGCCGGATGGGAAGGTGGAGCTCTTCCTGCCGGAGGTCTAGCGGCGAGACGCTACTGCCGTGTGCCGGGGAGATCGCGGCCGCCCTGATGCAGAACCAGCGAGGCGATCTTGCCGGTTGCGTCGGGAATGAATTCAACCTCAGCGTCGACGGCTTTCAGGAAGAACCGCGGGTGTCCGTTCGCGATGCCCTCGTAGAAGACCTGGAACTTCGGCTGACCGGTTGCCTGCATCATCAGCTGATCGCCCTCGGCCGTGAACGTGAGAGCGAAGGTGGGCGCGAGCTGGTAGAGCCCTGCGAATTTTGCGAGCTCCCCGGCCGCGATCGGCTGCTCCTTGCGCTCGCTTGCGAGCGTGACGGATTGGCCGAGCATCACCTTCACCAGATTGCCGCCCATCTCTCCCGGGGCCGCGCCGTTCACGTTTCCGAGGACGATCACGGCGATGTTCTTGTCCGGCACATAGTTCAGGTCGGTGTTGAAGCCTTCGATGCCGCCGCCGTGGCTCACAACCGTGGTTCCGGCCTCCTGGCGCACGAAGACGCCGAGGCCATAGCTGCCCTTGCCGGGAGTGGTCATCTGCTTCAGCGAGGCCGCGTTGAGGATCTTGCCGCCGAACAGGCCGCGCTCCCATAGCAGGAGGTCTCCGGTGGTTGAGTAGATCGAACCGGCGGCCCAGGGGACGGTCATCGACTCGGACACGGCACGCTCCATCCCCTTGGGGCCGTGCTGATAGCCTTGCGCGCGTTTTGGCAGGATGAGTGTGTCGGCGTCGAGCCCGCTGTCATGCATCCCGAGCGGATCGAAGATGCGCTCCTTCAGGAGATCGCCGTACTTTTTGCCGGAGACCTTTTCGACGATCGCGCCGAGCACCTCGAAGTTCGAGTTGCTGTATTCGAACTTCGAGCCGGGCTCAAACTCGAGGGGACGGTCGCGGAAGAACGCCAGCTCCTCATCGACGGTGCGTGGGTTCATGCGCCACGTCATGAACTCCGGGTAGTTGGTGAAGTTCGGAATCCCCGACGTGTGGCCGAGCAGGTTGGCGACGGTGATCTTCTCCCACGCCTTTGGAGAGTCGGGCAGATATTTGCTCACCGGGTCCGCGATGTTCAGCTTGCCGTCCTGCTGCAGAAGCAGGATGAGCGTTGCGGTGAACTGCTTGGTAATGGAGCCGAGCCGGAACTTCACGTCCGGCGCGTTCGGGATGTTCCACTCGAGGTCGGCCTGCCCGTAGCCCTTGTTGAGCAGCACCTTGTTGCCTTCGACGACCAGGACGGTGCCCATGAAGGCATTGTCCTTGGTATACGAGCTGGCGATCTGGTCCAGCCGGGTGGATCGTGTGTCGTCGGCGTGGTTTTGAGCTGCGCAGGAGACGAAGGCGGAGAGAGCGATCAGAGCCGTGACGAATTTTTTCAGCACACGAATCCCTTCAGGTGAGAGTTCGCCGCCAGCATACCCGCTGCGCCGCTTTAGCGCGACACCGTTGTGCGAGGCGACGGCTTCGTCGCCGATGATGCAAAGGAACGCGTCCAGAAACCTCCGAACCGGGCGTTCATGCCGCCGCAGCCCTGGTTATCGCTCGCGAGTATGAATCTCCCGGCCAACGTCAGGTTCACCACGCATCCGTCGTCCACGTAGTGGAGTCGATTGCCCGTCGGAGCCGCATCGCCTTGGATATGGCCGAAGTGGTCGTTTCCATTGAGTCCGTGCCACACCGCATTGCCCTTCAAGTGCAGCCCCTTGCCGTCCCTTGCCGGCGAGATCACGACGCGGTCCTCACCGCCCTTCCAGACTCCGTACCAAGCGTTCATCGGCGGATCGAGGGAGAACTTTACAGGGCGCAGATCCCTGGAGCGAAACCAGGTTGCGCCGGCGCCATGCCGGTCCTCTGAGTAGCCGCATGTCCACTCGCCGTCGGTGCTGTAGATCTGGACCGGCGAGCCCGGCTCAACGGTCAACGAGGCACACCCCTTCGGCGAATCACACGCCAGCCACGTCGGCGCAGGCGCTTTCGTCGCCACCTCGGCAAGGTTCGGCTGCCCGTGCGAGTCATCCTCGAAACCAACAAAAGGGCACGCGCCGTGAGGCTTTGCCTGCGCGCGGGCGGAGAGCGGAAGAAAAAGCAGCAAGGCGAACAGGCAACGCTTCATGCAATTCTCCAGGCGACAAACTGAAGTCATCCGCTCCTTTGACGAACAAAGAACGCTTTTGAGTCGCACCCGGTTTTCCGCAAACGCGCACACAGTTCTTTGTTAGCTAGGAAGACTTGGTTCTGCCCGCCCAGCCGGCCATGTATGTCTTCAGAAACCGGCTGAATTCCTGGGCCTCTTCGGACATCCTGCCCCCGCGATTGGTGATCTGGTAAAAGTCCAGGCTGACCACCGGGTCGATCAGTTCGCTCATGGTCACCTTCCGGTTGCGGCAGGCGAGCATGCCGAACGAGGGGATGACCGCGACTCCTTCGTTTGCCTCCACTAGAGCGATCTGCGTCTCCAGAAGCGTGACGGTCTGGCCTCGCGGACCGGAGACTCCCGCTCTCTTCAGTTGCTTGTCGATGAGGAGTTGGTGCGGATACTCGCTGGTGAGAGAGACCAGCCGGTGTCCGTTCAGCGAGCTCCACCGCCGCGGCGCGCTGTTGATCACCGCTCCCTGATCCGGAGAGACGAGCATCAGCGCGAAGCTGAAGAACGGGACGCGGCGCAGGTCTGGCACGTTCTTGAACAGCCCCACTCCCATATCGAGCTTGTTGGCTTTCAGGCGCTCTTCAATCTCATGCGGAGGACCGTCGAAGATCTCAACGCGCAGGTTGGGGTGGGGTCTTCGAAACTGCTGAATCGCAGCCGGAAGAACATTCGCCGCGAGCCACGGTGTGGTCCCCACCGTGATCCATCGCTCCCGTCCCTTGGCGGTCTGCTCGATGCGCGACATGGCGGCGTCGAGAGAGGACAGGCTTGATTCGGTGACGGCAATCAGTTCACTGCCGAATGCCGTCAGGGTGACATGCCTCGTCGTGCGGTCGAAGAGACGAAACCCGAGTTGCCGCTCCAGCTCGCGAATAAGCAGGCTCAGGCCGGAGGGCGTGATGAGCAGGTCTTCGGCCGCGCGAGCAAAGCTGCGATGCCGCGCGACCAGGTGGAACGCCCTGAGCTGCCGGGAAGAGAATTCCATTGCTTAGTAATCCTCACGAGATGCTAACAATTCTGAACTTGTTATTGATAGTAGCCGAGCCTACAACACCATCAGGCAGGGCGAACAAACTTAACGAAAAAGGAGAAAGAAGATGTCCAAGTCGATTGTTCTTGTTCACGGCGGTTTTGTTGATGGTTCCGGATGGGAAGGCGTGTATCACCAGCTGAAGAAGGATGGCTTTGAGGTGATCATCGTGCAGAACCCGACGATCTCGCTGACCGACGATGTGGCGATCACGAAGCGTGCGATCGCCACGGCGAAGGGAGATGTCGTTCTGGTCGGGCACTCGTATGGCGGCGCTGTGATCTCGGAGGCGGGCAACGATCCGAAGGTGAAGAGCCTGGTCTACATCACCGCCTTCGCTCTGGATAAGGGTGAGTCGGTCGCCTCTTTGATCGCGAACCCCGCTCCCGGAGCTCCGGTGCCTCCCATCCTGCCGCCGGTGGATGGCTTCCTGTTCCTCGACCGCCAGAAGTTCGCCGCGTCGTTTGCGGCCGACGTGCAGCCTGAGCTGGCGTCGTTCATGGGCGACTCCCAGGTTCCGTGGGGATTGGAGGCTCTGCAGGGTGCGGTGAGCCAGCCTGCGTGGCGTTCGAAGCCGAGTCACTACCTCGTGGCGACCGACGACAGGATGATTCCTCCCGCGGCGCAGCGGATGATGGCGCAGCGCGCGAGCGCCAAGACCACAGAGGCGCCCGGCAGCCATGCGATCTACGTCTCCAATCCGGAGGTCGTGGCCGACGTCATCCGCCAAGCCGCAGCGTAACGGACAGCGGACGGGCGCCAGGTTCATGCGCCAGGCGCACCGTCCGCGGAATCGATAACAAAAAATCATTAGCCAACGATCAGCGGTTGGGCGTACGATCTGTGCTCCCCGCAGGCGGCCCGGCAGTTCCATCTCCAGCTGAGGCGAATCCCATGCGCCGAACCGAAGTTTCAGCGTCCTTCGGGCTCCTGTTTCTCTCAACCTTGTTTATCGCCCCAAGCGCCTTCACGCCGCCGCTGAAGGCGCAGGCGACCGTTGCGGTCAGGATGATCGACACCGTGGACTCGAACAACGCGCCTGCGGGCAAGCAGTTTCGCGCGTCAGTAACGAACGCGGTCGATGCCGGCAACGGCGTGATGATCCCGCAGGGCGCGCCCGCCGCGGTCACGCTGGCGAGCAACGGCTCGGGCTGGACGACGCAGCTCGTCTCCGTCACCGTGAATGGCCAGGCGGTTGCGATGACCAGCGGCCCCGCGAGTGTGAGCACCGCCGGGCAGACCGTCGCGGGCCATGCCGTGAGTTCCATCAATTCTGTGCTGGGCGGCTTCGGTCATCACGTGAACTCGGCCGCAAACGCGACTGCGGTGGCGATGGGCCAGCGTGTCATCCTGCCGCCGGGCACTACGCTGACGTTTGTTCTCAGCCAGCCACCGGGGGCGAGCGCAGCGCCGGGTGCGGTCGTTGCCTCCGCTCCCGCCGCCACGCAGCCGGCGCAACCCTCCGCGCCGCTAGTCGCCACGGCGGGACAGCATTGGTGGATGTGCCAGTTCCAGGACAAGAAGAATGTCAGTCAACCGGCCCTGGGGAGCGTGATGTACTACGCTGTTCTGCCGGCGAGCCAGTCTTTCCAGGATGATCATGGCAAGCACTTCAATGGGTACGTCCAGCAAAACTACAAGATCGTGGACCCGACCAGCGTCGACAAGGGCTTTTGCAGGAGAGTTTCCGACGACGCCGCGGGCCGTGCAGGCAGCATGGAGATGTATGAGAAGCAGTGGCGGTCGAGCAATATCGAGCCTATCCAGGTAGGTTTCGCCGGAACGTCCGCCCAGGATGCGGCGATCGATGCGAACGTGGCGACAGGCGCGCGGCCGCAGCCGGTTGCTGCAGGCAATTCGAAGGAGTGCGCTTATCACGCGACCTGCGCGGCTGCCACAGCAGCGGCGCCGGCTCCAGCGGCTGCAGGACCATCGGCGTCCCGGCCGCCGTGGTACACGCAATGCCGATATCAAGGTGTGAAGGAAGGCCAGCAGGTCGTCTACCTCACGCCGATCATCCACACGGATCTGGCCGGGACCGAGATCTCGGAGGCTTTCAACAGATATATGGTCCTCATCTACAACGTCGGCAACGTCAATTCCGCGGTTGGCTCTTGCACCACGAAGATGAGCAGCTCACCCGACCAGCAGGCCTACACCGAGCAACAACTCGAAAAGCAGTGGGCCGACAGCAAGACGGTGGTCACTCACCTCGACTGGACTGGCACTCCGAGTGAGATTGCGGCGGCCAACGCAGCACAAGCAGCAACCGCGACGCCGCCGGCCGGCATGACAGCGCCGAACACCGCGCTGCGTGAGTTCTACGTGTTCTGCTACACCGACCCGTCCGCGCCGGTCATCTATTTCAGCGACGTTTTTGTCGGCAAAGCAGACCCGAGTCATCAGATCGGTGTCAGTTTCAGAGGTATCCAGAGTGAGTTCGCTGTATTTCTCCAGCAAAAATATTCGGCCAAGATCGGACCTAACTGCGTCGGCCGGACGAGCGCATCGCCGCAGGTCCCGGGCAGCAAGCAGCTACTGGAGAGTCAATTCACGCAAGCGAACACCAAAGCGCAGGTAGTCGAGACCGGATGGAAGAAGTAAAACGTGCGTGTGCGCGTGCCGGGCCGCGATCGTCTCCGCTCTCCAGCCGATTACACTTGATCGATGCCGTCGCTGTTCCCCGAGCCCTCGCAACCTCCGCAGCCCTCGCAGCAAGCTCCGTCCAGCCGCACCAGCTCGCAGGCGTGGCTCGTTGCTTACTGCGACGGCGGAGCGCGCGGCAATCCGGGGCCGGCGGGGTACGGCGCTGTGCTCCAGACGGAAGCGGGCGAAAAGCTCGCGGAGCTGAGCGAGTTCCTCGGCTTTCGCACCAACAATTATGCGGAGTACTCGGGTTTGCTGGGCGTGCTGGCGTGGGCGCTCGAGCATGGCTATCGGCGGCTGCGGGTCGTCTCCGACTCCGAGCTGATGGTGAAGCAGATTCAGGGCAAGTACAAGGTGAACTCGCCGGACCTGAAGCCGCTTTGGACCGAGGCGCACGCACGCATCGCGCAGCTTGAGGAGTTTCAGATCACGCACGCGCTGCGCCACAAGAATAAGGACGCCGACCGGCTGGCGAATGAAGCGATGGATCGCGGGATGGGGCGGCAGCCAGCTCGGCAGGCAGCTCGCGAGCAGGGCGGGGAAGAGAGCAGCGCGCCTGCGGAGCCGAAGCGCGAGGCGCGGGCGACGCCGTATCCGAAGCACCCGGCCGCTGCGCCGCCCAATTTCCCAATGCTGCGCGGCTTTACGCGCGACGGCGTGGTGCACCTGCTCGGCGAGGCGCGGCTGCCGGACGGCATCTTCGTGAAGATCGTTCCCGAGTAACGGCTTTGTTGCCGTACGTTACTGAGGCCATTCTCCTCTCATGTCGTTTGCATCCAAACCACGTAGGATGAGGTGTATGCATCGCGGTGTAAGGCTCAAGCAGCTTTTTCTGTCAGTTGGGATTGCGGCATTTGTTTTCGGATCCACCGTTCACGCGACGCAGCCGCAGGGCTCTGACCCTGGCGCGGTCGAGCTCGTCCGGCAGGCTGTAGCCTCCGAACTCCAGGCCAACCGGACCGACAAGAGCGTCTGGGAGTACCGCGAGAATGACATCACCGACGGCAGGAACGCCGTCTACCAGACGATCGAGACGCCGCAGGGCTCGCTGCGCCGGCTCATCGAACTGAACGGACATCCTCTGAGCCCGGAGGCTGCCGCCAATGAGACGCGCCGCATTCAGAACTACGTTCATGACCCGAGCGCGCAGGCGCGAGCAAGGCGCGGGTCCAACCACGACGACGCCCAGGCGGAGGAGCTGCTCAAGATGCTGCCCAACGCCTTTATCTGGACCAG
>DASYBN010000196.1:0-11980 GCA_036500785.1 Acidobacteriaceae bacterium | reverse complement strand
CCGAGGCGGGTGCAGCAGAAAGAGAGAAAGGACACCGCTTTGGAAGATCTTCCGCAACTGCGACCATGGCTCACATGGACTGAACTCATCGGCGCGCCGAGTGACACTCCAGGCAAAAGGCAAGCTTTGATTGACCTGATCCAAAGATATCCGAGCGAGAATATCCTCCGAGCCGGCTCCGCTCTGAGCGTGCTCTTCGACTTCGGGCCAGAGGGCAATACAACTGCCGAAGAAGCGTTAACCGCTGCATGGATACCGCTGCTCTTCGAGCCTGCTCTGGTTGAAAGGGTTAAGGCTTTCGCCTCTGACAAACGGGTCATCTTCTTTCAGGCACAACTACGCTTCCTTGCTAGCGAAGTGCTCAGGATCGAACCTGATCCCTCCAAACAGATAGCCAATGTCCTTCCGAACGCGGCGATCGGTGAACTGCTGTTGAGGTCTGGGGAGTTGCTTTACAGGCCCTACGTGAAGCAGCCGGACCAGATGGATGAGCTAGCCAATAAGACAGCTCTATTCCTTCCGTTTTACGAGATCGATTCGCAGCATGATCCGGCTGCACTCTTTCTCAGGGCATATATCTATCTGACTGTCATCATTCCGATGCTTCCGGCAAATCTGCAGACATTCAACATTCCGGAGATGTTCGAAGCGCAATACAAATTCTCGTTGAAGGAATACTGCGAGTTCATTTTCATGTTTTTCATGCAGGCGATGATGGCGCGAGGCAAGAAGTCACTCGACGTGGCCATCAACAGCGGTCTTCACGTCGGCCTATTCAAGAACACGACACTGCCATATGCGGCGATCGAGCGGATGTTCCATTCGGTCAGCTTCACGCTCGATCAACTAGCCGCTGTGAAGCCTGAGATCGGATTCGCCGATTTCGATTATCTCCGTGCTCAACCTTACTTCCGGTTTGACGATCAGTTGTTCTGCCTCGACTACGAATTCGCAGTGAACAAGATCGAAAGCGCTGCGCTATGGGGACTGTTGCGGGAACTCAAGACCAATGGGGAAAAGGATGCGTTTCTCGGCTACTGGGGGCATGTCTTCGAATACTACGTTGGCTGGCTCTTTGAGACATACGCGATCCCCGCCTTCAACACAGTCCATCTGGCGCCAAAATATGTGGACGACCCCAATAAAGAAATTTGCGATGTTATCGTGATTTGCGGCAAGACTGCTGTGCTCATTGAGGCCAAGCTCGCAACCTGCCCTTCGAAAACCCGATATGCGGGCGACTTCAAGAAGATGAAGAGTTTCCTAGAAGACAAGCTCGTAAATGGTGTAGGCGTTGATCAGCTCGCGAATGCTGTCACAGTCATCAAGACCGACCCGAAGAAGACCGGTGAGAAGGTCCCCGTCATTCCCGATTGGCTGGAGAACATCGACGCGCTCATGCCGGTCATTGTCACCCGGGATGACATTGGGTCTAGCTGGTCTGTGAACGCGTATCTCAACAATCGTTTCGCCGAACGGCTCCTGGGCAAGAAGCGGCACAGGCGGATTACTGTCGCGCCGCTTCTATCCCTTAGCGTGGGAACACTCGAAAAGTTGATGGGAACACTGAGCAAGATGTCGCTCGATGTAGTTCTTGAGGACCGCATCAAGAGAAACCCTACGCTGCTGTGGCCGTTCGATGCGGCGAGTAAATACGTCAGCCGCGGGATGCATCGCAACACGCCAAAACATATGGAAATGCTCCACGACATCATGGAGAAGACGATCAAGGACTTCGGCATCACTGATCCGCCAGATATGGGTAAATAATGTGAACATTGGTGTGCGCTCCTAAAGCTCAAGAACCGAGCGTACGAAGCCGGTTTGGCACTTGATAAGTGCCGATAGGCGCGTTTCTCGCCATTGATCGACTTGGATTGATGCCAAATCGCCGATGCACTCATCGAGCTTTGATTGGTAACAGAAAGTCGGCCTCTCGCCAGCGACGAGGATCGTAACGACCGTGAGCAGTTGATCCACTCTTAGTGCTGAAGCGCTTCGGCTGAACGGCATGGGCTATGAACCCGATGCCGAATGGTTGATTCTCGGCAAGGAAACCCTGCTCGTCGGCGTCAAAGGGATGCGAGGAAGTTGAACTGGCTGAAGCGACAGCTTTGGCAGAGAAGGTTGATGCCTAAGAGGATCACCACTCGCATCGACAAAACTGTAACCCAATAAGCCCCCAAAACCCTTTCCGCTGGGTATTGAACCAGTATGGACGGCGGCGAGATCCCTCTGGAAAAGATAGGCGGCAAGCAGCCTTCGAACGCTTGCCCCCGAGGCGATGGGTCCAGTTTCGAGCCAGCCGACGCGGAGGATCAACTCGCGCCCTCAAATTCAGAGGTACGAGCATTGTCCGACTTTTTTCTGCTTCTCGACCGGTGGGATAGGATGTCGACGGTGGTCAGCGACGGAGCGGCCGCCTCGGAGCAAACCGCCGCATGAAGCAAGCAATTTCCTATACCCGCGTGTCCAGCCGCGAACAGCAGGAGGAGGGGTTTTCCCTTGGGGCCCAGTCGGGCGTTCTTCGCGGCTATGCCGATCGAAACAGTTTCTCGATCGTTAGAACGTTTGAGGACATCGAGACCGCCAAGGTGTCTGGCCGCAAACAGTTCGGCGAGATGGTGAAGTGGCTCAGGAGGAACCGCGCTTGCCGAGTCCTGCTCGTAGAGAAGACAGATCGTCTCTATCGCAACTTCCGCGACGCAGTGATCTTGGAAGATCTTGACATCGAGATTCATCTGGTCAAAGAAGGCCAGATCATCTCCAAGGACTCCAAGTCTCAGGCCAAGTTCATGCATGGCATTAACCTCGTCGTTGCTCGCAACTACTCCGACAATCTGAAAGAGGAAGTGAAGAAGGGCATGCTCGAGAAGGCGCGTCAGGGTGTTTTCCCAGCTCATGCACCCTTCGGATATCGCAACGACAAGGCGACTCGAACCATTGAGGTTGACCCGGTGGATTCACCGATAGTCATTCGCATGATGGAGGCATACGCCACCGGCGCTCACACGCTCTCAACTCTGCGAAAGATGTTGAAGACCGAGTTTGGCAAGACGATGAGCAAGGGCGGCATCGACTGGGTGCTCAAGAACCGGTTCTACATCGGTGAGTTCGAGTGGGGAGGGGAAACCCACGCCGGTAGCCATCCTCTATTCATTGACCAGAAGACCTTTGACACCGTGCAGGCTGTGTTCGTAGGTCACAATCGGCCAAAGTACGGTTCCCAGGAGATCGCCTTCCGCGGACTGGTGAACTGCGCGTATGACGGCTGCGCCGTCACCGGCGAAATCAAGAAGGGCAAGTACGTTTATTACCGTTGCACCGGCTATCACGGCAAGTGCGACCTTCCACGGTTCAAGGAGGAGGAACTCGCTGCACGTCTCGGCGAGCCGTTGAAGCATCTGCAGGTGCCTCGCGAGATCGTTGAGCAGATCGTCATCAGGTTACGCGAAGACCAGAGGGATGCCGCGAGCAAGATGAACGCTGAGCGGTCACGCCTGGAAGGACGGCTCACAGGCGTACGCAATCGTATCGATGCCGCGTACGTGGACAAACTGGACGGCAAGATTTCCGAGGAGTTCTGGGAGAGAAAGATGGCCGACTGGCGGCTGGAAGAGCAGCAGGTGAAGCTCGCTTTAAATGACGTGGCGAACGCGGGAGAGGAGGATCGCGCTCTAAGCGCGGAAAGAACTTTAGAACTCGCGAATAAGGCCTATTCACTGTATGTTTCGCAGGATTCGTTCGAAAAGGCCAAACTGCTCAGAATGCTACTTTCGAACTGCTCGATGGACGCGCTAAGTGTTTCGCCTGCTTACAGATATCCGTTCGACCTCATCTTCAAAAGGGCCAAAACAGAAGAATGGTCGGGACGACTAGATTCGAACTAGCGACCTCACCCACCCCAAGGGTGCGCTCTACCAGGCTGAGCCACGTCCCGACCGTCTCTACATGCGCCGCTCACCGAGCCGCGCGGGGTACCTCTAGTCTACCACCGGCTGCCGGCAATCAAGCAGCCGCTGCGCACGCGGCGTCCTAGCGCGTCGGCGCCACGTACTCCTTGGGCAGCTCGCCGCCACCGCCGAAGAAGAACTCGTTCATCTGCTCCACCAGAAACTCCTGTGCCTCCCGCGTCCACGGCTGCAGCCTGTACTCATTCAGCAGCATTTTCTGCCGCTCCAGCCATTCGCCCCACGCCTTCTTCGACACGTTCTTATAAATTTTCTGCCCAAAGTCCGAGTCAAACGGTGGCTCCTCGAGCCCTTCCATCTCCTGCTTATACTTCGCGCAGAACACCATATGCGCCATCTCTGAAATGTCTCCTTGTCCCTCAAGTGTATCGCGCTCCCTATAATTTCCTCGTGCCCTCAAAAGCCCTCACGCCCGACCAGCAGATCGAATCGCTTCGCGACGAGCTCCGCCACCACGAGCACCTCTACTACGTGCTCGACGCGCCCGAGTGGACCGACGCCCAGTACGACGCGGCCATGAACCGCCTGAAAGCGCTCGAAGCCGAACACCCCGAGCTCATCACGCCCGACTCGCCCACTCAGCGCGTCGGCGGTAAGCCCAAAGAGGGCTTCGCCAAAGTCGCGCACTCACGCCCGATGCTCTCGCTCGATAACGCCTACAACCCCGACGAACTCCGCGCCTGGTTCACCCGCGTCCAATCCGGTCTGCCTTCAAATGAAAAGCCGCGCTTCGTCTGCGAACTCAAGCTCGACGGCCTCTCGCTCGCCCTGCAATACATCCAAGGCAGACACGGCGAAGCCACACTCTCCACGGGCATCACGCGCGGCGACGGCACCACCGGCGAAGACGTCACCACCAACGTCCGCACCATCCGCAGCATCCCGCTGCACATCAGCGCAGCCAAACTCAAAGCCGCACATCTCCCGCAAGCCTTTGAAGTCCGCGGCGAAGTCATCCTCCCGCAACGCGCCTTCGCGCAGATGAACGAAGAGCGCATCGCCTCCGGCATGGCACCCGCCGCCAACCCACGCAACGCCGCCGCCGGCACCATCCGCACGCTCGAGCCCAACATCGTCGCGCAGCGCCGCCTCGAGTTCTTCGCCTACAGTTTGCTCCGCGACGGCGAAACATTACTCCCGACACAATCCGCCGCGCTCGATGCCCTCCGCGCCGCCGGCCTTCTCGTCAACAAACACGCGCGAACCGTTGACTCCGTCGATGAAGCCCTCGCCTTCATCGACGACGCTGAACAAGTCCGCGACAAACTCCCCTACGAGATCGATGGCGTTGTCCTCAAGGTCGACTCCGTCGCGCAGCAGCGCCGCCTCGGCTTCACCGGCAAAGCACCGCGCTGGGCCATCGCCTATAAATTCGCCGCGCGCGCAGGCATCACGAAGCTCGAAGACGTCCTCTTCCAGGTCGGCCGCACCGGCAAGATCACGCCCGTCGCCGCACTCGCCCCGATCTTCATCGGAGGCACCACCGTCACGCGCGCTACGCTCCATAACGCCGACGAGATCGCGCGCCTCGGCGTCAAGATCGGCGACTTCGTCTCCGTCGAACGTGGCGGCGACGTCATCCCCAAAATCACCGAAGTGATTCACGACAAAGACCACCCCCGCGGAAAAAGGGAGATCGTCTTTCCGAAGTGCTGCCCCGTCTGCGGAACCGATCTCGTCCGCGCCGAAGGCGAGGTCGACTGGCGCTGCATCAACACGGCCTGCCCCGCGCGCGTCGCCGGCGAGCTCCTCCACTGGGCCTCACGCGGCGTCATGAACATCGAGGGCCTCGGGGACGCGATGGTCGCCCAACTCCTCGGGCAGACTCTTGAACCCGCCGACGCTACCCAAGACGCTGTCACCGCGACCGGAGCAAAGCGCAGTGGAGAGACCACTGTAATTAGCGATGCCGAGCCAACCACAACCGCTCACCAACAAACCACCGAAATCGGCACGCCCATCACCACGCGCGAACCGCTCATCCACTCCATCGCGGATCTCTATCGCCTCACGCGCGAACAACTCCTCTCGCTCGAGCGCGTTGGTGAAAAAACCGCGGACACGCTCCTCGAACAGATTAGCAACAGCAAAGACCGCGGCCTCGCCCGCGTCCTCCTCGGCCTCGGCATCCGCTTCGTCGGCGAGCGCACAGCGCAGCTCCTCGCCGAACACTTCGGTTCGATCGACGATCTCCGTTCCGCCACCCCCGACGAGCTCATGGCCGTCAACGAGGTCGGCCCCCGGGTGGCCGACGCCATTGTCGAGTTCTTCTCCAATCCCAAAAACCAGCAGCTCGTCGACGACCTCAAATCCCTCGGCCTGAAACTCACCGCCGAAAAGCGAGTCATCGGCACCGCTCTCGCCGGCCTCACCTTCGTCCTCACCGGCACGTTTCCCACGCTCACCCGCGACGAAGCCAAAGCCCGCATCGAATCCGCCGGCGGCAAAGTCTCCGGCTCCGTCTCGAAGAAAACCAGCTACGTCGTTGCGGGCGAAGAAGCCGGTTCCAAGCTCGACAAAGCCCGCGAGCTCAACATCCCAATCCTCGATGAACCCGCGCTGCTCAAGCTGCTCGAGCAATAACCTGCTACCAGTCCGTCAGCGTCCCATCCAGCTTTCGCGCAATCGGCAGATACGCCCGCTGATATGGATACTTCGCCGCAAGCGCCTCGTCGATTTCGACACCTAGCCCCGGCTTGTCGCCCGGATGCATGTACCCCGCGTCAAACCGGTACGCGTGCGGAAACACCTCATCCGTGACCTTCGAGTGGTGCATGTGCTCCTGGATGCCGAAGTTGTGAATCGCTAGTCCCACATGCAGCGCCGCTGCCATAGTCACTGGCGAGAGATCCGTCGCTCCGTGATATCCCGTTCGCACCTGGTACAGGTCGGCAAAGTCCGCGACCTTCTTCGCATGCGTAATCCCGCCGCCATGCACCACGGTCATGCGGATGTAATCGATCAGCTGTTTCGAAATCAGCTCATTGCAATCCCATACCGAGTTGAACACCTCGCCCGTCGCAATCGGCGTCGTCGTGTGCTGACGGATCAGCGCGAAGCACTCCTGGTTCTCTGCCGGCGTCGGGTCCTCCATCCAGAACAGGTGATATGGCTCGAGCGCCTTCCCCAATCGCGCAGCTTCAATCGGCGTCAGCCGATGATGCACATCATGCAGCAGGTGCACGTCCTCGCCAACCGTCTTCCGCAGCTCCTCGAACAGCTTCGGTGCAAAGTTTAAATACCGCTCGGTCGACCACAAACTCTCACTCGGCAACCCGCGCTCCGCAGGTTCATACGGCTTCCCGCCCTTCGGCACACCATAGTTCGACGCCACTCCAGGCACGCCCGCCTGCGCCCGAACCGCCAGATAGCCTTCGCTCATGTGCTGCTGCACCGAGTCGATCGCCTCTGCAATATCTGCTCCATTCGCATGCGTGTACACGAGACATCCCTGCCTGCTCGCACCGCCGAGCAGGTTGTACACCGGGGTATTCAGGGCCTTGCCCTTGATGTCCCACAGCGCCATATCCACGGCCGCAATCGCCGACATCGTCACCGGCCCCCGCCGCCAGTACGCTCCGCGGTACAGGTACTGCCAAATGTCTTCGATCTGAAACGGATCGCGCCCGATGAGGCAGGGAATCACATGCTCCTCTAGATACGCCGCGACGGCAAGCTCGCGTCCATTCAGCGTCGCGTCCCCAAGACCGTAGATACCCTCATCGGTCTCGATCTTAAGCGTGACAAAGTTGCGGTCCGGCGAGCAGACAATCAGCCTTGCAGCAGTAATTTTCACGTGAAACACCTCACGATCCACAACGTTGCCGCGAGCCGGCACGTCGGGTTTGTTAAGGGCACGGCTTCAGCCGTGCCGTAAAACGCGGTCGATCAACGCGGCTTTAGCCGCTGAGGTCAATCTATTGCGGCGTAATCGGCCCATCAGGCCCAATCTCGATGTAATCCACCGGCGCAAACTCCCGCAGATCGAACGAACGGCGGCGCTGCATCGGACTCGCGCTCTCTGGAAGCGGCGGCGGAATCAGCTCTGGCCGAAGATCCGGCACAGCGCGCAGCTCCAGCACATCACCCGGCTTCAACGCGACATGTCGCACGGTAAAACGCGTGCTCGTCTCGCCATCCGGATGCGGATCAGGCATCGCTGGCGGCAGCGCGTTGTCAGCCTTCCAAGTCGCAATCTGGTTCCCGTTCACACTCAACGTGTAACTCGACACACCTCGCCAGATATCGAAGTACTGCACCGCGAGATCATACGTCCCGGCAGGCTTCTGCAGCGTGGTCGTCAGTGTGCATCCGCTTGCCTCGTGGCACTCGACAGCCTTTGCATTCGACGCAGTCTCCCACGGCTTTACATCGATCGTCTGATATCCACCGGTCTTCATGTCTTCGGCTTCGATACGGTTCGGATCGTGGCCGACACGCCCCGCCGCATCCTGAATTCCGGAGATGCGCTGAAACCAATTGTTGATCGCATCGCGCCACACAATCGCATGTCCTGCCTCGTAGACAAAGAGCGCATGCACCTGCTCATACCGCTCGTCGTCCACTTTGCCCTTCAAAGACTCCCACTGCGGCACATACTCCGCCGCAGCCAGCGCACCCGCATAGTGCGTATCGTAGATGCTCTGCACCAGCGTCTTGCCCGAGTGCAGCCTGTAGTCGTACGGCACGTGATGAAAGAACAGCAGCAGGTCATCCGGACAGGTCGCGAGTGACTCATATTTCTCCGCCAGCTCCTTCGGATACTGCCCGATGAATCCAGTTCCCGTCGCGACTGTGCGATCCATGCCGATGCCGTCCTTCTCGCCGCGGAACCACTGTCCCCATCCGTTGCGTTCGGCACTCTCAATGCCGGGACCATAGTGGTAGCCAAGAATATTGGTCAGCGTCCCCATGCCATTCGGCCCGGTGTAGCTCTCGTAGTTGTGCCAGCTCGCCAGCTGCATCGCGTCAATCGTGCGATCCACCTGCGGATCGTTGCCCCACGTCAGTCGCGTCCACGTGTCGATGATCTTCTCGAGCGGCTCATCGGGATTCCACGCCAGCTTGCCGTAGCCGTAGAGATTGGCCATCGCCATCGGACTGTGCAGCCAGTTCGCCTCCATCCCGACATTCACCACGCTCACAAACCCGCCCGTCGGCTGATCAAATCTATTGCCGGTAACAATGTCTTTCACATCGGATGCCTTTCCATCGACGCGCATATCTGTACCGAGCACCCATTTCCACATACTCGGCAGCCACACCAGATGCCGCTGCTGGCCGGTGTACTCCTGCGTCGTCTGCGTCTCAATGGCTTCGGGCGTATGCCGCAGCGCCGCAAACAGCGGCGACACCGGCTCACGCGCCTGAAAGTCGATCGGTCCTTCTTTGATCTGAATAATTACGTTCTTGTCGAACTTGCCGTCGAGAGACGCGAAGTTGTCGACGCCTGCGCGTGCGCGGTCAGCCTTCAGGTCATGCCAGTCCAGATGGTTGTTGTAGACAAAGCCGCGATACAGCACGACCCCGTGATGTGGAGCCAGCGCACGCGCCAGCACATTCGCCGCATCCGCCGGCGTGCGCCCATACTGCGACGGCCCCTTGCGTCCCTCCGAATCCGCCTTCACAGTGAATCCGCCAAAGTCCGGAATCAGTGTGTAGATCTCCTCCACTTTCTTCTGCCACCACGCGATCACCTTCGGATCCAGCGGATCGAAGGTGTCCAATCCTCCGACTGCCTGCGGACTCGTGAGATCAACCGACAACGCCAGCTTGACCCCCCACGGACGAAACACATCCGCAATCCGCGCAAACTCCTTCAGGTGCTCTGTCGTGAGCAGATCAAGATCGGCATTCACATTGTTAACGTTGCATCCATTGATGCCAATAGAACTCAGCAGTCGCGCATACCCGCCCGCCCGGGTAAGGTCCTGCCGCACGTGCCCGTTCTCAAAAAAGATCGACGGCCCGGCGTACCCGCGCTCGATCGTCCCGTTCATGTTATCCCATTCATTCACCCAGCGAATCGGCGCGCTCGGTGCAGAGATGAAGCTTTTGGGGATCGGCTGCTCGGCGGCAACAAGCTCAAGTAGATGGAATGCACCGTAAAGTTCTGCTGGCGGTGAACCGCCTACGATCGTGAGCCGCGTGAGCGCCTCTCCCCCATAGCTGATGCCGTATCCTTCCTGAGCGGCAAGCTCCTTCGGGACATTGGTCAGGACTCGCGAGTCGCGAACCGAGACCAGACGAATCTCCGGCGTATTCGATGGCGTCAGATTCCCACGATCCTGGACGAGATTGAAGGGACGGCCCAACATCTGAGACAAGCCCCGCTGAAGCTCCTGTGCGGCGTTGACTTCAGCCTGGTCAGTTCCCATAACCACGATGCGAGAAGGAAGGCCCTTGTACAAGCGAGGATTTGAAATTGGCGCGTAGCGCAGCCATGCCGCCGATCCGTCTTCGGCTCGCGCGCACGCGCCAACAGCAAACAAAAGAGCGAAGCCCGCAACGCTCTTCATCAGCACACCTGAGCACTGCATCGCCTCGCTCCTTCTACTGTCTACCCACTACTGTCTGCGTTAGTGCGGCAGCTCCTGCGTGCCGACGATCATAAACGTCGCGCTTTCCGCCTTCGCCGGCGCGCGCGGATCATCCGGCTGCGAGCCGCCGACCGACAACTTATAGCTTCCCGGCTGCACGCTCCGAATGCCCTTGTCATCCACTTCGCTCAGCTCGCGCGGCGAGAGCCTGAAGACCACATGCTTCACCGCACCCGGCGCGAGATGTACGCGCTCAAAGCCCTCCAGCTGCAGGTTCGGCGAGAGCCCGCCATTCGCATCGTGCGGCGGAATCAGATAGATCTCCGCGACCTCATCGCCCGCCCGTCCTCCCGTGTTCTTCACATCTGCTTCGACCGTCAGCGTATCGCCCGCGTGCACAGTCGCTTCAGACAGCTTCACATGCGAGTACGCAAACTTCGTGTAGCTCAGTCCATATCCAAAGTCATACAGCGGCTGGCCCGTGAAGTAGCGATAAGTCCGATTCTTCATCGAGTAGTCCGTGAACGGCGGAAGTTCATCGAGCGAGCTGTAGAACGTAAGCGGCAGACGCCCCGACGGATTATTTTTTCCCGTCAACGTCTCACCGATCGCCTTGCCGCCCGCCTCGCCCGGATACCACGCTTCGAGAATCGCGTTCGCATGCTCCTCACTCCAGTTCACCGCGAGCGCGGAGCCGTTGAGCATCACCACAACAATCGGCTTGCCCGTTGCGGCCACCTGCTCGAGCATCTGCACCTGCGCATCGGGCAGCTTGATGTCGGTGCGATCGCCGCCTGAGAAGCCTGGCACCTGAATCTTCATCTCCTCGCCTTCGAGCTCAGGCGAAAGTCCGATCATCGCAATCACCAGATCCGCGTTCTTCGCCGCGTCCACGGCACCCTGTTGCAGCAGGCCTGGCGCAGGAACGTACTCCATCGTGATGCCCGCGCCAAACAGCGGAGCGTTATGGGTATAGGTCACCTCGATGGCATGCGGCTTCGTGTCCGGGAAGTCGAAGGAGAAGCGCGGCGTTGTGCTCTCGCGTGATTCGGCACCTTCGGTTGCGTGCGTGCTGACATCTTTGCCGTCGATCTTCACCTCGAAGTGCTCGCGGTCGCCGCACGGATAGCAGTGCGCCAGCCGCATGCTGAACTCCTGCTTGCCAGGAGCAAGCGGCGTAATGAAGCCCGTCCAACGCACGCCGAAGTGCTCCTGCTTCACGCCAGGAACAGGTGCCGCGGAGTTCCAGTCGAAGTCGATCGCATGATCGATGCGCGTAGCTACAGGCGCTCCGTTGAGATCGCCGTTGGCAAAGTACTCGGCCTTGAGTCCCTCCTCGCGTGCGTCCAGCGACGGCCGCAGCATCGTGCGCGGAACCGGAACCGCCACGCCATCGGCGTACGGCGCACCCTGCGCATAGATCACCTTCGCCCCCGCGAACTCCGTGCGCAGCGCGTCAATCGGCATCAC
>DASYBN010000195.1:0-4413 GCA_036500785.1 Acidobacteriaceae bacterium | reverse complement strand
CGCGGCAAGCGCGTAAACAGAACCATCCAGATACTTAAGACTAACATAGAGCGCCACCAGAGCGATGGCCAGCCGCATGAAGAAACCGACCAGCACCGTGCCCATCGGCCGCGGCTGCGCGCCGGCATCCATGCGGCTGATTACCACCGCCATCAGCCTCATCCACTCCCACAGCCCGCTCGCCGAAATCGCCGCGCCCACCGCCAGCAGCGCCGCGCTCGGCCAGCCCATCTTCCACCAAACCAACGCCAGCCCGACCGCGGCCAGGACAGCCAGCAGGCGCAGCGCGCGCAGCATCGTCAGCCGCACATCTTCGTCGGTCAGTCCTGCCAGTTCCACCGTCATCCGCCCCGCTTCATAAACTTCGACGCCGTCGTAAAGATCTGCACGAACCCGGCAATCGCGCCCACAATGATGCCTGCAATCTGGATCCACTCCGTGTGGAAGTGGTGGTCGAGCAGCATTCCGAAGAACCAGCCAATAAGGCAGCCGGCTGGCAGAGCCAGCGCGAGCTGAATCATCGACTCCGCCTGCACCAGGCTGCCGAAGATTCCGCCGCCTTTCTTGTTCGCTGGATCGTCAGCCATCGCCAAACCTTACCACCCGCGCGAGCCGGACCGCCACTGGCCGATATACTGAACGCTCAACCGTTTCCAGCAAAGCGAGCCCTCCAGATTGTCCCAGTTTGAAAGCGAATTCGAACGAAACCTCTACGCGCAACGGCAGGAAAAGCTGCGCGAGATCGCCGCGATCGGCCAGCGGCTCGGCCTCTCCGCCGCCGAGAGCATCTACCCCAACCGCTTTCCGGCGGCCGACGAGCGCATCCCCTTCGCGCACATCCCCGACCTCGTCGCGCGCTTCGACGCCGAATCCGCGCCGGTCCCCGCCGAGACGCTCGAGGCCGAGCACCCGGAGTTCGCCGTCGCCGGCCGCATCATGTCCATCCGCCTGCAGGGCAAGGCCGGCTTCGCGCACCTGCAGCAGGGCGGCAAACGCCTGCAGATCTACGTCCGCAAAGACGATGTTGGTGAGGACATCTTCGCGCTCTACAAACTCCTCGACCTCGGCGATCACATCGGTATCCGCGGCCAGCTCATGCGCACCCGCACCGGCGAACTCACTTTGAAAGCTTTGCCCATCGGCGGTAAACCCGCCATCAGCTTCCTGTCGAAGGCAATGCTCGCGCTGCCGGACAAGTACCACGGACTCGAGGACGTCGAACTTCGCTACCGTCAGCGCTACGTCGACCTCATCATGAACTCCGGCAACATACCGAAGGCCGAACCAGCAGCGGCCGCATCCACGGCCCAGCAGGGTGTCATCCTGAGCGAGCAGAGCGAGTCGAAGGATCCCCGCATCTCGACCGAGCAACCACAAATTCCCGAGCAACCCACCGAACCCCGCAACGTCCGCGAGGTCTTCGTCAAGCGCGCCGCCATCCTGCGCGCCATCCGCCGCTTCTTCGACGACCGCGGCTACCTCGAAGTCGAAACGCCGATGATGCACACCATCGCCGGCGGCGCCGCGGCGCGTCCCTTCCGCACGCATCACAACGCGCTCGACATCGGCCTCTCGCTGCGCATCGCGCCCGAGCTCTACCTCAAGCGCCTTGTCGTCGGCGGCCTCGACCGCGTGTACGAGATCAATCGCAACTTCCGCAACGAAGGCGTCAGCACTCAGCACAACCCCGAGTTCACGATGCTCGAGTTCTATCAGGCCTACGCCAACTACCACGACCTGATGGACCTCACGCAGAGACTCATCACCCAAGTCGCGAAGGAAGTGAACGGCACCACGATCACGAACTTCAACGGCAATGAGATCGACCTGAGCAAGTGGCAAAAGCTCTCCATGCGGGAAGCAATAGTGAAGTTTTGGCCTGACGGATTCGGTGCGCCTCCATCGATGGCCGACTTTGCCTCTGAGAATACGTTTGCAGAGTTCCTCAGAAACTCTTTGGTAACGCTCCGTAGCGAATATCCTCAGATCGAAATTCCGAGCGCGCACGTTACGGGGGTTGACCTCGAGCGGCATCGTTATAGACGCTCTCTCCTGACGATCTTCAATGGCCATCGTATCCTTTTGACTGCAGACAGAACGGAGGTGGTGGATGCCTTCGCTAAATCCTTAGGTTTGCCTGTTCAAGAAGGACCTGTTCTCTCCCAACCTGAGCCGGTGGGAAAGGCTATAGCGGGAGTGTTCGAGGCGGTAGCTGAACGTCATCTAACGCAGCCCACGATCATCTACGACTTCCCACTCGCCGTCAGCCCACTCAGCAAAATCAAGCCCGACGAGCCCGATTGGGTCGAGCGCTTCGAGTTCTACATCGGCGGCTTCGAGGTTGGCAACGCCTTCTCCGAGCTCAACGACCCCGACGACCAGCGCCGCCGCTTCGAAGACCAGCTGAAAGAACGGGACCGCGGCGACGACGAAGCTCACCAGATGGACGAGGACTACGTCCGCGCTCTCAGCTTCGGCCTCCCGCCCACCGCCGGCGAAGGCATCGGCATCGACCGCCTCACTATGATCCTCACCGGCTCCCGCTCCATCCGCGACGTCATCCTCTTCCCCCTCATGCGCCCGCTCACCAAAACCGCCACCGACGAAGAAGAAGGCAACGGCCACACCCACGGCGAATCCGCCGAGTAGCTAGAGCTGGCAATTCTCCCGCTGAATGGCCGCGCCGGCTCGCGCAATGTGGAACATATATGAGCAGTTCACGGTCGCAGCCCCGGTCGCCGAGGCGCCCTGGTACACATACAGCACGCGCTGCCCGGAGTCATAGACCGTGAGCGCATTATTCAGATCGCTCTTCACGAACTGAAAGCTCAGCTCACCGACAGGCGCGCTGCTCGCATGCACCGCCGCTCCGCCGTGGGCCCACCATCCCGTTGCCGATGCCGCCGCAATTAACACTCCCTCACGCCACCACGCCGATCGTTTCATCGCTTCCTCCGTGACAATGCTGTCCCTTGGAATCTCCGCTTCACTCTTCGATACGTCAGCCGATTACAAACCTGCGCAATACCTCTGCAACGCGCGCCACACCCTCCAGCGCCCGCTCGCGCTCGACCTCACCACCAAGCGCCAACCTTAGCCCACGCCCCAAGCCCGGCGCGACCGCGCACCACTTCCCATTCGACACGATCACGCCCGCGTCATTACACGCACGCTCAACCGTATCGACATCCACACCCTCCGGCAGCGTCACCCACAAATGCCACGCGCATCGGGCACCCGGCGCGCAAACATCTCCCAGCAACTCCCGCGCCGCACGATTCCGCACCGCGCCCTCTTCCCTCTTCGCGCGCATCACGCGCTCGAGCGTCCCATCCTCACACAACGCCAGCGCCGCCATATTCGCCGGCACATCGGTCCCGGTCGCTGTACACCGCAGCGAGCTCACCATGGCCGCAGCCGCGCCCTCCGGCGCAATCAGAAAGCCCGTCCTGATCCCCGGCGCAAAGCTCTTCGCCAGTCCGCGCACATAGAACGTGCGCTCCGGCGCGAGCTCCGCGTAGCCGGCCGGCGCATGCTCTTCCATGAAGCCGTACGCGTCATCCTCGATGATCGTCAGCTCAAACTCCCGCGCAATCTCGACAATCTCCTTGCGTCTCTCCAGCGGCGTCACAAATCCCCGCGGATTCTGCACCGTTGGCATCGTGAACAACCCGCGCACACTACCGCGCTTGCACACCTCGCGCAGCGACTCCGGCACAAGCCCCGCATCATCCACCGTACACGCCATCATCTCGGTCCTCGTTGCGCGGCACTGGTCTAAGAATCCGGGATAGCTCGTCCCCTCCATCGCGACGCACTCTCCCGCAAGACCCGAAGCCATCAGAGCATTCAGCGTCCCATGATGGCCGCCGCACGTAATCCAGGTCCGCTCGACCGCAAACCCCAGCCACTTCGCCGCGCGCTCCCGCAACGCCAGCTCCTCCGTCCGGAACGATGGCCGCAGCGACTCCACGCCCTCGCGTTCAAACTCCTCGAGCGCCGCGCGCAAATACCGCGACCACATCCCCTTCTGCTCCTCGAGCAGCGGGAAATTCCACACCAGATCAATCATGCTCTCCAGTCTGCACCAATCTGCCTCTCGCTGACTCGCTGACTTGCTGACTTGCTGACTCCGGGCTGAAGCCCGGACCTACCGCCGCATTTACACTCATCAAGTGAAGATTCTCTTTGTCGGCGACATATTCGGCTCCGCAGGCCGGCACATCGCGCACGAACACATCCCGCATCTCCTCGACACCCACGCTGTCGATCTCCTGATAATCAACGGAGAGAACGCCGCCGGCGGCTTCGGCCTCACCCCCGCCATTGCCGAAGAGCTCTTCGACCTGGGCGCGCACGTCATCACCACCGGCAATCACATCTGGGACAAGAAAGAGATCTTCGAGTACATCG
>DASYBN010000194.1:0-7464 GCA_036500785.1 Acidobacteriaceae bacterium | reverse complement strand
TCGGCGGAGCGCGACGTGCACGCGTATGGGCTCAACAAGGTGGGGCTGGAGCGGCGCGGCTTCACGGCAGAGGAGATTCGCGAGCTCTCGACCGCGATGCGCATTCTGGTCAGCGGCAAACGCAACACCACGCAGGCGCTCCAGATGATTCACGACATGCTGGACCAGGGAGCGGGCAACGAACACGTGCGCTATCTCGCGGACTTCATCTCGCGAAGCGATCGCGGAGTGATCAAGTAGCTGGCCAGTAATTAATTCGGCAGGTGCGCGAGGAAGAAGTTGGCCATGGTCTTGTTGGCCTCGATCGACTCGGGCATCTCCGGGTGGTACCAGAAGGCGTGCGGAAGGGCATCGAACACAACCAGGCGCGCATCGACGCCGGCACGCAGATAGGCGCGGTGGAGATTCGTCGTGCTGCTCAGCAGCGCATCGCGCCCGCTGGTAATGAAGAGTGCCGGCGGCATTCCGTGCAGATCCGCATAGATGGGCGAGAGCACGGGATCTTTCGGGTCGGTGTTGGCGGCGTAGTAGGGGTCGTGCACGCGGCCGTCGGGTGGATCGAGGTGCCCGCTGAAGCCCTGAAGCGTGAAGATTGCGTAGGAGTCGCCCATGCGCGCGAAGCTGTCCAGCGTGCTGAAGATACCGAGCGCGGCGGGCATGGGCAGTTGCAGTTGCTTGAGCCTGACAGCCATCTCCGCGGTGAGGACCGCGCCAGCTGAGGTGCCATAGATGATGATGTGATCCGGCTTGTGGGTCTTCAGCAACTCCTTGTAGACGGCGACTGAGTCGTCGACGGCCGCCGGAAACGTATGCTCCGGAGCGAGGCGATAGAGCACGGCAACGACCTTCATGCGCGTGTAGCCTGCGATCGGAATCGACTCGGCGTAGGAGCCGGAGTCGCCGTTGAAGCCGCCGCCGTGCAGGTTGATGAGCACTTTGTCGGCGTTCGCGGCGGGCATATTTTCGGGCGTTACGACGTGCACGGGGACGCCGGCGATGGTGGTGTCCTCGATGCTGTTGGGCAGCAGCGCGGTCCACTGGGCGCGGGCGCGCTCCTCCCACTCGTCGAGGTGCTTGCGCCGGTCGGCGAGCGATTGCTCGGGCGCCTCATCGGGAACGCGGTGGCTGATGAACGCCTGCGCCTGCGGGCTGAGATCCTGCGGGACGGGTATGACGCGCGTGATGTGCGCGGTGCCGTTCTCGTCGATGTAGCTGGTGTCGCGGGTGGGCGCCTCGGCGGCGGTGGTCGGCTGGCGCGCCGGCTGTTGGGCAGGCTGCTGGGCGAGCGCGACGGCCGAACCGAAACATAACGCCGAAAGAACACACAAGCGAATCGACAAGAGATGACCTCCGTTTGCAGAGGTGTCCACGATAGCAGAGCGAAATTTGTTCACGGTCGTTGATGCAGTAGAGTGAGGAGCGGATGGACACTCTTGGCCTGATCGCCGGCAATGGCCGCTTTCCCTTCCTGCTGCTCGATGCGGCGCGGGCGCACGATTTGCGAGTCGTTGTTGCGGCGATCAAGGAAGAGACTTCGGCAGAGATGAATGAGCGCGCCGCGAGCGATGCCAACGTCACGGTCCACTGGCTATCGCTGGGCGAACTGTCAAAGCTGATTGAGACATTCCGGCGGGAGGGCGTGACGCGCGCGGTGATGGCCGGACAGGTGAAGCATAAGCAGATCTTCTCGTCGATCCGGCCGGACTGGCGCCTGGCCAAGCTGCTGCTGAACCTGCGCACGCGAAATACCGATATGCTGCTGGGCGCGGTCGCGAAGGTGCTTGAAGATGAGGGCATCACTCTCGTTTCGTCGACGGCGTTTCTTGAGCCGATGCTGGCTCCGGCGGGCGTGCTGACGGCGCGTGGGCCGGATGAGAACGAGCGCGCGGACGTGGAATATGGACTGACGGTCGCGCGCGGCATCGCGGGCTTCGATCTGGGCCAGACGGTGGTGATCGCGGCGGGAGCGTGCGTTGCGGTGGAGGCGATGGAAGGCACCGACGCTACGATTCTGCGGGCCGGTGAGCTGATGCGGTCGCTGCATGCGGAGGACGCGGCGGGGACGGCGGCCGAGAGCACACTGGCGCGGCGGCTCACCGTGGTCAAGGTGGCCAAGCCGAACCAGGACCTTCGCTTCGATGTTCCCGTGGCGGGCGTGCCGACGATTGAGACGATGCGGCGCGCGGGCGCGACCTGCCTGTGCGTTGAGGCGGGGCGCACGCTGCTGTTCGACCGCGAGGCGATGATCGCTGCGGCGGATGCGGCGGGAATCGCAGTTGTCGCTGAAGAAATTCCCGCGGGCCAGATCACGGCCGGTGAGACATCGTTGTGACAACTCGGCTGACATTCGCGGCGTAAGATGGTCTGCACCGGGCGCCCGGCTTCTCTTTGTGCGTCCGCAGGAGATCTGCCCATGCTTGCAACGAAACTCCGCAGCGCCGTGCTCACGTTGGCTGCGATCTGCTTGCTTCCGCTTCTGCCGGCCCGCGCTGCTGACCTGGCAACCGGCACGACGGCGCCGAACTTTACGCTGCCCAACCAGGAGAACCAGCCGGTCTCGCTGTCGGACTATAAGGGCAAGTGGGTGGTGCTCTATTTTTATCCGAAGGATCAGACGTCGGGCTGCTCGATGGAGGCGCATAACTTCCAGCGCGATCTGCCGAAGTACGAAGCTGCTAATGCTGTTGTTCTCGGTGTTTCGCTGGACACGGTGGCGAGCCATAAGACGTGGTGCACGAAGGACGGCTTCTCGTTCAAGATGCTGGCCGACCCTGACCACAAGGTCGTCGACCAGTATGGCGTTCCGCTGAAGACCTTCACGACGCCGAATGGGCCGATGACGATTGCAATGCGCCACACGTTCCTGATCTCGCCGGAGGGCAAGATTGTGAAGGAGTGGGATGTCAGCGATATCGCGAATCACTCGAGCGATGTGCTGGCGGCGATACAGGCTGAGAAGCATTGAAGAGACAGTAGAGGGTAGACAGTAGAGAGATAGTACAGACGCAAAAACGCCCGGCTCTCGCGAGAGGTGCCGGGCGCTTTTGCTTGCCTGTTGGGTTGAGTTACTTCTTCTTGGCGGCCTTCTTGGTCGCCTTCTTCGCGGACTTCTTCGCCGCCTTCTTTGCAGGAGCCTTCTTGGTTGCCTTCTTTGCTGCTTTCTTAGTTGCCAAGGTTTTACCTCTCATAGATTGGTTTTTGTTGCGTGTGCCCTTGTTGCCGGCTGCCTTTTTGGAGGCCGCCTTCCCGCCGCGTTGAGCACCCTTCGACTTCACGGCAGAACTTGAGATCTTTTTGCCCGCGGCTTTTTTCGCCGACTTCTTTGCGGGAGCTTTCTTGGCTGCTTTCTTCGGCGCCGCCTTCTTGGCGGCCTTCTTTGCAGCCTTCTTCGGAGCGGCCTTCTTGGCAGCCTTCTTCGGAGCAGCTTTCTTGGCGGCCTTTTTCGGCGCGGCCTTCTTTGCTGCCTTTTTGGGAGCGGCTTTCTTCGCGGGCGCCGGAGCGGCGGTCTCGCTGCGCTTCGGTTCCGCCGAGCGGCGTTGCGGCGGCTGGTAGGGAGCTACGGGCGTCGACGGCGCGGAGAACAGGTCGGCCTCCTCGGCGTGGGTGCTGGTGCGCGCCGGAGCCTCGTAGTCGGCGTCGTCCAGGGTCAGGTCATTTGCCGTGCTGAACGACTCCTCTTCCTCTTCTTCATCCTCGACGTACTCCGCGTCCTCGGCATCCAGGTCGCGCTCGTCTTCTTCGTCTTCCGCAGCTGCATACAGCTTGAACGTTACGTCGTCCTCAAACATCGTCGTTCTCCCTGACCGCTCTTTCCTCGAACTCTGGTCTTCGTCCGTGCTCTCACATCCATGACGCAAAAAGAAAGACACGCAGCTCTCGCGCGGATGGTAGCAACAGGATTACGCTCTGCGCAATGAAATAGCAAGCACCTTTTTTGGTGCAGCGCCTCTGTCACCTTTGCGTGAGGCTTCCGCGCGTGAAAGACGCAGTACAGAAATACCGCGCAGAGCGGTCAGTGGCTGGAGCTCGCGCGCTTATGCGTTGCGCTCTGTTTGGGATGAGAAGACGTCGCGCGCACGTTTTTTCTGGAGTGCTCGTGCGCTGCGGACGCGTGCGCGTGGCCCGTGCGCGAACGTGCGGACGGCGCGAGGCGCACCGGCTCGGCAACATAGAGCGTGCGGCCGGGCGCGAGTCGATTGGACGAGAGATGGTTCCACGCGCGGAGATCTTCGACGGAAACACCAAAGCGGTCCGCGACGGTGACCAGCGTATCCCCGCGCCGCGTCCTGTAGCGCTGCTGCGCGCCGCCGCCGCTGCTGGTGGACGCGGGGATCACAACGCCGTCGCCGGGCTTGAGCGGGTCGGCATCGCTGATCTCATTCACGGTCGCAATCTCGGCCGCTCGCGCGTGCGTCGCGGCGGCGATTTCGGCGAGCGTCTCGCCGGGCTTGACCACGTGGAAGCGCCAGCTCGCGCGATTGGCTTCGGGAATCGACTTGAGCCGGTCCGTGTACATTTGCTTCGTTCCGGGCGGCAGATGCAGATCGTACGGAATGTCGCGCGGGGTGGTGAGCCGCAGCAGCGCCGGGTTGAGGGCGACGATCTCCGGCACGCTCGAGTTGGTTACATCGGCGACCAGTTGGAGACTGATCGGGTACTCGGTCGTCACGGTGTCGGAGATCACAGGTGCATCCGGCACCACATCGGTGAGGCCGTACTGGCGCGGATTTTTCGCCATGATGACGGCGGCCAGGATGCCGGGAACGTAATTCTTCGTCTCGCCGGGCAGCGCGTTGTGCCGGTAGAGCTGCCAGAAGTCTGCGTAGCCGGTGCGCGCCACGGCGCGCTGCACATTGCCGGCGCCCCAGTCGTAGGCGGCCATGGCGAGATACCAGTCGCCGAACTGGTCGTGCAGGTAGCGCATGTACTTGGCGTAGGCGACGGTGGACTTCTGGGGATCGAAACGCTCGTCGAAGTAGCCGTTGCGCTCGAGGCCGTACGCTCCGGCGAAGGGCATGAACTGCCACATGCCGCCGGCGCCGGAGCGGCGGTTGAGCGCCTGCGGCTGAAAGCCGGACTCGGCGACAGCCTGATAGATGAGGTCCTGCGGAACGCCGTACTGCTGGAGCGTGCGGAGGATCATCTCCTTGTACTTGCCGGCGCGCTCGAGCGACGCGCGTAGGTGCGCGTGGCCGGCGGGCGAATTGGAGAAGTAGTTGATGAAGCCGGCAACGTAGTCGTTGACCACGAGTGGAAGATCCGACTTGGTGGTGGCGAGCTCGGCGTTCAGGCGTCCGACGAGCGCGGGGTCGGGAGGAAACGTAACCTCATTCATCGCTTCGTCGAGCGGAGCGGGCTCGACGGCCGGCGAAAACCCGTTGCCCTGCTTGAGCGCGACGAGTTCGAGCGAGTTGATGGCGTCGACGAGATGCTCGAACTCGTCGGAGAGCTGCGGATCGTTCTTGAGATCGAGGCCGCTCGAGAGCATGGCATCGATGGCGTTGTCGAAGTCGGCGCGGGCGGCGTCGAGACGATTGGCGTTGTAATTGGCGACGCCGGAGTTGTAGCTGTTCTCGGCGCGGCCGATGAGCGCCTGGATGCGCTGGGATCGCGCGATGTCGTCGGCTTGTTGCTGCGGCGTCAGGCCACTCTGCGCTGCGGGCGGGGCAGCCTGCTGCGCTTCGGCAATCATGGGAGCGGCGCGCTGAGCTTCGGCGGCGGAGTTTCCGGCGCAAACCACGCCCAGCAGCAGCGCCGAACTGAACGCGACTCGCAGTCTCCGGCGAAGCTGCTGTACGTGCGAAAGCGAATCCATCAACTTCTATGTATTGTACGGAAGCGCTGCCCAAAGGAATGGCCCGGCCGCGTGCCGGCGCGCCTAATCGGGGCAGTCTCGCGACCTTCAGGCTGCAGCCGTATGCCGCCGCGTCCGGTCGCCCAGTCCTGCCAGCAGGCCGGCGATGGAGATATCTTCATCCAACGCCTCCCAATGCAGGCCGCGGCTGCTCAACCGCACCTTCCTGCGGGCGCTCGCGGGCGCGTTCAACAGACGAGGGAACCAGGCCAGCGGAACGCCGAGCACGCGTCCATCGCTGAGCTCCACCCACATGCTGTCCGCATCGAAGCGAACCCGGGTCGGTCTAGCTGCCGAAGAACTCATTCCACGTCCCCACGATGCGGATCGAGATGCCTGATCCCCAACATCGAGCCTTGGGTGTGGGCGACGTGAAACTTGTCCGCTGGGACGACAAGGACTGTCAACTCAAGACCGGTGGCAAGATGAAGCATACTGCGCAGCCGCGTCGAGAGCACACGTTCGTCGTCGGCACACTCTCCGAAGTAAAGCCACGGCGCAAGTGGCACGTGCACATGATCGTCCGTCTCTGCGGTCTTACCGAGGCCAAACTGTGCCATTGCACGGCTAATCTTCCTTTCGGCATCATCCCCAACGTCGCTTTCAACGTGAACGTGGACCATGTACAGGGGCATGCCCGGAGCCTACCACTATGCAGAGGGACCGGCTCGATTGGGGTTTACCAGGCACTCCCTTAGAATCTCCACTGATGTCCACGCGCGTTCGCTCGTTTTCGAAGATCAATCTCGGCCTCGCCATCGGGCCGGCGCGGCCTGATGGTTTCCATGGGCTGACGACGCTGTACCAGACGCTTGCGCTGCATGACGTGGTGACCGTCACGGCGCGGCCTGCGGCGGAGACCGCGATCACCCTGGCGGCGGATCATCCGGGGGTTCCGCGCAGCGAAACAGGCAGCGCACACCGCAATACCGCCTATCAGATGGTTGAGCTCGCGCTGCAGCGGATGAAAGTCACGGCCGAGGTGCACGTCGAGATCCGGAAGCGGCTGCCGGTGCAGGGTGGGATGGGGGCCGGGTCGGCGAATGCGGCGGCAGCATTAATAGGATTGGAGCGGGAGCTCGGGATTGCGCTTCCCGGCCCGGCGCGCCTGGCGATCGCGGCGGAGGTCGGCTCCGACGTTCCGCTGTTTCTGCTGGGTGGGGCGGTGTTGGGCCTGGGGCGTGGCGAAGAAGTGTATCCCCTGCCGGATCTGCCGGTTACGCCATGCGTAGTGGCTGTGCCGTCGGTGGGTGTTTCGACGGCGACGGCGTTCCGCGCGCTGGACGCGCAAATGGCGGAAACATTGACCTCCAGCACAAATCCAAGTAGACTGGAACAGTTGAGCCGTGCTCTGTCTGCCGCCTGGTCACCCAGCGGCGCCAGCCTTGGGAGAAGTCCCGAGGCAGATCAAGGGACGCAAGTTCCTGAGTCAAAAGAGCCAAGCCCTTCCGGTATCACCCGCAGGACGGGTGATCGGGCCGAGACCCAGCTTCTCGCGCTTGTCCGCACCGGGATCGAAAACGACTTCGAAGAGGTCGTCTTTCAAGAGCATCCCTCCTTGCGTTCAACCAAGCGTGATTTAGTGGGAGACTCCTCCGTCCCGGAAGGCA
>DASYBN010000193.1:0-4043 GCA_036500785.1 Acidobacteriaceae bacterium | reverse complement strand
GCAGAGCGTCGAATACTTTCACCACCGCCATCAGGTCGCCGAGCTCAGCGAACAGATGCGCGTCGAAGCGCAAAACAACCTCCCGCTGATACGCGAATCCATCGCCCGCCTTCAGGTGCAGGCGGCGTACATTCAGTCGCTCCACCAGGCCCTCCTCGCCGAAAAGCCGTCCGGCGACTCCGTCGATGTCCACGGCGTCACTCCGCCCGGCGGCTCAGTCCTGTACGTTTCACCCTCGCGAGCCGCCTGGTCCGCCGCTCAGTCTGCCGGCCTCGCCGCGCTTCTTCCTGCCGCAGACGCCAAGCTGTACGCCCGGCTCGACTACAACACCGAAATGGAGATCAACGGCGACAGCGACCTGCACCAGGCGCTCAGGACCCTTATCAGCGAGTGCGCGCGCGCGCAATACGACCACGCCAATCCTGCAGTTCAGCGAATCACCGTCGCTCATCGCGACGATCTTCTCTTCGCCCTTGAACAGGTCGAAGGCGTTATGCACGGTATCGAAGGTTCGCTCCGCCTCGTCGAAGGCGGCGAGGAGGCGATTGTCGCTGGCGTCCACTCGCTCGACGAGATGTACCGCTATCAGAACGCCGCTCTTCGCCGCGCGAATCTCGGTCCGATGGCCTCCTTCTACGGTGGTTCACGCCAGGGCCAGCAACTCAAAGTTCCCAACGAACCGGCCGCAACCGACTAGACCTGCCCCCAATCTCCCGGAGCCACACGATGATCGACATCCACCCGCCGCACCACGCCGCCACTACCCGCCGCGACTTCTTCATCCACCTCACCACCGTCGTGCTCGGAATCCTCATCGCCATCGGCCTCGAACAAACCGTCGAGTACCTCCACCACCGGCATCTCGCGAACGAAGCAACGCGCGCTCTGCTCGAGGAACGTCATAGCGACGAAGTGGCGAACGACTTCAACATCTTCGGAACCGAGCGCCATGAGCACGAACTCCTGCACGATCTTGCCGTGCTGCGCGCCTTGCGCGCCCACCAGCCGTTGCCGCCCGGCCCGTTCATTGTTCGCCACGTCAATTACATCTACGCAACGGAGGAGTGGCGAAAGATCCACCAGTCCGGCACTATCAACTACCTGACCGGCAACATAGGATTCATCAACTATCGCTATGAGATGCAGGACAGTTTTGAGGATCTACTCACCCACAGCAATCAGGACCTCTCCCGCGCGGCCTCCGTACTGCGCTCCCCAACCGACCCGCTCAACAGCTTCGAAAAGAACCTCGCATTCTCCCGCTTCTTCAACCGGCTCGTCGCTGCGCACGAGTCGCTTCCGCAGCAGGAGATCGACGCCGCCTGGGCTACCCTCGCCGAACCCAGCCACCTAGCCGCGCTGTCGCCCGCTCAAACCGACTCCCTCGAGCGAGGACTCCAGATCGCCCTCGCCGACGATGAATCCATGCTTAGCGACTGCTTCCACATCAAGCGCAACCTCGCCAACCATCCCGCGCAGTAAGAATCACGCGATCAACCGGAGCCCGCATGATCGACGTCCACGCCCCACCCAAATCGGACCACACCTGGACCGACTTCTTCATCCACATCGCGACCATCGCGGTTGGCCTGCTCCTCGCCATTGGCCTTGAGCAAACTGTTGAAGCGATCCACCACGCGCATCAACGCCGCGCGCTCATCGAAGACATGCGCGCGGAATCTGAGCGCACCGTGCAGATTCTCGACTCCGATCTGCGGCTCGCCGGGCCCGAGACGCACTGGGAAAAGCTCGCGCAACGCCGTCTCTCCAGCGCCGAGCCGGTCAACGGAATCATCACTGTAACCTTGCCTGACCCGCTCTCGACCGGCGATCACAATTCGCGCATCGCTCCGCGCTCCGTCCTGCAGATCGCGAAAGCCAACGGCACCATCGCTCTGCTGCCCGAGGACCTCGCCGAGGTCTACAGCCGTCTCGACTACGAAGCAGATCGCTACATGGAATCGCAGGCCGACCGGCTGAGAGCCGACAATGCTGTGAGCGCCGTCACTGGACGTCTCGACCTGTCTGTCGATCCCGGAGCGACCCTTCACCTGGCTGCCACCGATCGCGATGAGCTGGTCCGCGCTCTTGCGATTGAGTACGCCAATGAGCAGCACAGTCTTCGGTGGGCGGCTATTTGGGCCGGCGCTGCCGATGCGGTCGTCCACAACGTTCACTCAGTCGACGCCATGGGCCCTTTCATCGAGGAACAGCTGCGACTTGTACCACGTAACGAACCTGCCCCTGCCGGAGCTCGCCCATGATCGACATCCACGCCCCTCACGAATCCGCCCACACATGGGCCGACTTCCTCATCCACATCGCCACCATCACGGTTGGCCTCTTCATCGCCATCGGGCTTGAGCAGGCAGTAGAGCACGTCCACCACCTGCACCAACGCCACGAGCTCGAAGACAATCTGCGCGCCGAGCTCCGCTCCAACCTTCGCCGCGACTCCAACGACTTCCGCGTGCTTGGCGGCGTTCGCGCCTACACTCTCGAGCTCAAATCAGCCGTGACCGCGCGCCGCTCCGCCAGTCTCTCGCCGCCAGCGCCTCCTGCGCCGAACGACCCACGCCGCTACCAGATCCCCTCCGCTCCCTCCAACGCCATCTGGGACGCCGCCAAACTCGACGCCACCATAAATCTCCTCCCCACCGCCGAAATCAACCTCTTCCACGGCGTAGTCCTCCAGCACGACCTCACCTTCGTGGCTCTCGACGACTTCCAGCACGCCGCCTTCGCACTCGAAAGCTTCGAAGAGCGTTTCACCGATACGCCCGGTGCCTTTGACATGGGCTACCCCGCGCCCCCGCCCAGCCTCGACTCCATGTCGCCCGCCGACCTCGTTCAGTACGAGACCCTCCTCGCGACTTATATCAAGGCTATCGACCGCCTCGTCGTTCGCCTCCACTTCTTCGACCGCGTCACCCGCGCAATCCTCGAAGGCGCGACCAACCACGACGACCTCTACCGCCGCGCCTTCCCGGACGGACATCCGCCGGCACTCACCCAAACCTCACCGGATCTCCGGAGCAACCCATGATCGACGTCCACGCGCCGCACGAATCCACGCACACGTGGGCCGACTTCTTCATCCACATCGCCACCATCGCCGTCGGGCTGCTTCTCGCCATCGGCCTCGAACAAACCGTCGAGGCGATCCACCATCTCCATCAGGTGCGCGAAACACGCGAAGCGCTTCACAATGAACGCTTCGAAAACATCCGCCGCTTCCATGCCAATGTCGAACAACACATCATGTCGATGGCGTACCTGCACAATAATCTGCGCATCTTTCTCTACCTGCGCGACCACCCTGGCACGCCACAGGACAAGCTTCCCGGCATCCTCTACTGGTCTCTCGTAGGCCAGCCATGGGACAAATCCGCGTGGTCCACCGCGGAGAGCACCGGCGTCACCGCACTGATGCCGCGCGACGAGGTAAGCGACATCACCGCCAGCTACGCCAGGCTGGACGCAGCCTGGCAGAGCTATCAGCCGGTGCTCACCAGCCTTACCCGCGACACCTCCTTCTACATGCAGACCAGCGACATCACACGTCTCTCGCGCTCTGACATCGACAAGGAAATCGAAAGCATTCAGCAGACGCTCGCCGAGGAGGCCGTCTACGGCGACATGCTCTCGATCCTCGGCCATCAACGTGGCTTTGGTCCCGCGCCCTCATGGTGGCGCATGCTGCCCTTTGAAGGCATGAGCGATTACTACGCCTGGGCGCGGCAGCATCCTGAGCTGAACGCACCCTCGGAGAAGGACATTGACCAGGCCCGAGCCTTTGCGGGACTTCCACCGGAAACTCCCGGCGCGAGCTTCAGGAACTTTACGACGCGATGAAGTTCACTCCGCCTCACGGCAATGCGGCTCACTTTGCATTCGAGCACTAAGCTTTCTCTTGCCCGACCGTGCCTAACAGGCTCATCATGGAAGGCCCTGAGGCCGCACCTGCCGTAGTTGGTTCCGTCGCTGCACCAACCCCGCGGTAAAGCTCCCTCACGCTATCCGCACGTGCCATCCCGAGGTGC
>DASYBN010000192.1:0-6601 GCA_036500785.1 Acidobacteriaceae bacterium | reverse complement strand
CGCGCTCAGGTTCTTGGTCGGATAAAAACTGAACGCTGCCGCATCGCCCAACCCGCCCGCGCGTACGCCGTTCCACGCTGCGCCAAAGGCCTGCGCTGCGTCCTCGATGATCTTTACCCCATGCTGCTGCGCCAGCCCGTGAAAGGCGTCCATGTCCGCGCACTGGCCGTAGAGGTGCACGGGCATCACCGCTGCCATCCGGCTTGCGCCGGCCGCAGTGCCTGACCGTAACAGCTTCTCGACTGCGTCCGGAGCCAGATTGAACGTGCGTGGATCGATGTCGCCAATTACCGGCACGGCGCCCACTCGCAGAATCGAGCTCACCGTCGCGAAGAAGCTGAACGGCGTCGTCACCACCGCATCGCCCGGCCCGATCTTCAGCGCCGCAAGCGCGAGCCACAGGGCATCGGTGCCGCTCGCGCACCCGGCTGCATAGCCGACCCCACAAGCCGCGGCCGCAGCCTGCTCAAAGCGCTCCACCTGGGGACCGAGGATGAACCGCTGCGAATCGCAGACCTCCGCGATGGCCTCGAGTACTTCGTTGCGAATTCCGGAGAACTCGCGCCTGAAATCAAGCATCTGAACCGTTTGGCGGGTCATCTCTGGCATCGAAGTCCATCCTACGCTGCACCCTGTGATGGTGATCCCAGGCCAGCAAGGCGGCCTGTTGCGGGAGAGTCAACCCGAGCGGGACCCCACCGACCGGGGTCTCCGGCGAACTGGTTTGCCGGGGTGGAAGCTTGCTCGATGGGGTGGGAGCTTGTAGGGTAGTGGATGCCGCTTCGACTCTGCCGTGGCTTTGGTCACGCAGACACGAAAAAATCACGGTTTTTGCACGATGAATTACCCAGGAGATCGGCCCTTATGGAATCAAAGCCGGCACAGAATATTCAGGACACGTTTCTCAACACTGTTCGGAAGGACAAGAGCCCGATCACCATTTATCTGGTCAGCGGCGTCAAGCTGACAGGGCGTATCCGTTCCTTCGATAAGTACTCGGTACTGCTGGAGAACAACGCGCAGGAGCAGTTGATCTTCAAGCATGCCATCTCCACGGTGGTCAGCGGCCGGCCCGCACTTCACAGTGAGCCTCGGCCGGGTACGCCTGGAACTGCCGAGCACCGCCCGGGTCCCGCGTCTGCGGCTGCGGAAAGCGCGCCGATAACTCCGGCCGCAACCGCGGGCGCACGCTAAGCGGAATACCGCGCCGGGCTTCAGCCGGAAGAGCATAAGAGAGTTGTATGTCAGCAGGTCCCCAGGCTTTGGTAGCCGGCCGAAGCCGCGGCGGCACAGCGCGCGAGCGCGCGGTCCTTGTCGCCGCGGACTTCACCAGCGGCCGCCCGGGCCTTTCGCCCGCGGCGCGGCAGGCGCGCGCTGCAGCGGCGCTCGACAACGCGGCGCGCGGCGAAGCTTCCTCCGAAGTCATTGAGCCATCCGTCTCGCGTGACCTGGAGTTCGATCTCTCGCTGGCTGAATTTCAGGAGCTCGCCCGTTCGGCCGGTGCCGAGATCGTGGCTGTGCTCGTGCAACATCGGCCGCGACCGGACCCTGCAACTCTCGTGGGCGGCGGCAAGCTCGACGAGATTGATGCAACGGCGCGCTCCACCGAAGCCGACGTCATCCTCTTCGATCACGACCTTTCGCCCACGCAGCTGCGCAATCTCGAGGCGCGCCTGCCGTGCCGTGTGATCGATCGCACGCAGCTCATCCTCGATATCTTCGCCCGGCATGCCCGGACCCGCGAAGGTCAGCTGCAGGTCGAGCTCGCCCAGCTTGAGTACCAGCTCCCACGCCTTGCCGGCCGCGGTAAATCGATGTCGCAGCTCGGCGGCGGCATCGGCACCCGCGGGCCTGGTGAAACACAGCTTGAAACCGACCGGCGCCGCATCAATGCGCGCATCGATCGCATTAAGCAGCAGCTCGAAGCCGTCCGCCGCATTCGGCGTCAGCAGCGCGGCCGGCGCGAGGCTGTTCCGGTGCCGACCGTCGCGCTGGTCGGATATACGAATGCCGGCAAATCCACGCTCTTCAACGCGCTCACCGGCGCCGAGGTCCTCGCCTCCGAGCGCATGTTCGCCACGCTCGACCCCAAGCTGCGCCAGCTCACTCTGCCCTCGCGCCGCAAGGTCCTGCTGTCGGACACGGTAGGTTTTATCCGCAAGCTGCCGCACTCTCTGGTGACCAGCTTCCGCGCGACCTTGGAAGAAGTCGAACGCGCCGAGCTGCTCCTTCACGTCCGCGATGCCGCCAGCCCACTGCTGGAAGAGCAGCGCGTCGAGGTCGAAGCAGTCCTCACCGAGCTTGGCGCGAACGACAAGCCCACCCTGCAGGTCTTCAACAAGATTGACCTGCTCGCCCAAGGCGCCGCCACGCCGATGCCCAGCGGCGCCATTCCGGTCTCCGCGCTGAAAGACGAAGGCCTCGATCGTCTTCTCGACGCGATCGACGCCGCCCTGACCGCCGACCCTCTGCTCGAGGTCCGGTTCCGCATTCCGCAGTCCGAAGGCCGCGTTCTCGCGGCGATCGAGCGCGGCTCATCCATCTCGCACCAGAAGTTCCAGGGCAATCTGGTCTACTTCACCGCTGTCGGCCCGACCTCACTAATGGAGCGTTACCGCCGCTACTGGGTGAGGGAAGAAGTGCCGGCTGCTGAACTCAGCGAACCGCTTTCGGCACAACCTTGACTTCAAAGATCAACGGCCACTCTTTGCCCGTGACGAACAGCCGGTCGTGCTGAGAATCGTAAGCGATACCATTCAGCACAGCTTCCGGGTCCGACGGCTTCATCGCCACCGAAAGAATGCCGCTCAGATCAATCCAGCCGAGTACCACCCCGGTCTTCGGCGAGATCCGCGCGATGCGGTTTGTATGCCAGACGTTCGCGTAGATCTCTCCTTTCACCCATTCGAGCTCATTGAGCTGCTGCACCGGCTTCCCGCCATCCGTCACGAGAAGGCGCCGCGTTTCGGCGAAGGTCTGCGGATCGCGAAAACGAAGCGTCGCCGAGCCGTCCGACGTTATGATCTCCCGGTCATCATGCGTCATGCCCCATCCTTCGCCGGTGTAGCGGAACTGCCGGACCAGACGGAAGGTCGCCCGGTCGTAGATGAAGCCGATTCCCGTCTGCCACGTCCATTCGTACAGCAGCGGTCCCCAGTCGACGATCCCCTCCCCGAACAGATCCGGCGAAATGGCGTGACTGCGAACCTGAATTCCCGTCTGGGGGCTGTAGGCCACGACTCGCGAACGGCCGTCCATTCCGGTCCCCTCATAGAACAGCCCGTCCGCGTACAGGAAGCCTTCCGTATAGTCGGCCGTACTGTGCGGAAACGTTGCGACCACTCTGTAGCCGCTTACCGCGGCGGCTGACCAGGACGCCGCGGGAGAAAAAGATGACAGGAGAACGGAAAAGGCGAGCGTACGGCCAAACCTCATACGCAAACACAATACAGGCCGCCTGAGTGGGGAGCGGAGGTAAATCCCCTGTCACGCGGCCTGCACGACCCGGAACGGGTCTCGGGTGGTAGCTTCAGTCTACGCCTCTCGCAGGCGAACGACATAAAATTTCTGAGCGAAATTGCGCGGTTCGGTTCGAGCGCCCCAATTCCGGGCTCGGGCTGATAACCGTCAGGCGCTTTCGATTACCGTGCAGTCCACTTTGACGTTCAAACCGCGCGTTTGCTACAACTAGAACGTACGTAGGCATGGAATCTGCGCCGCCTGAAGTGTGTGCGCATTGGGCAGCAGTACGAACCCGCCTCCGCCCGTCCTACTCACAAGATATACATGGAAATTCTGAACCAACTTGGTGGTCTGTTCCTCGGTGCTGTGCCGACGGCGATCTTTTTCATTCTGCTGGTCATCGCCTATGGGTTTTTGGTGCGTCGCCCGCTCGACCGGACCCTGGCCGAGCGCCGCGCCCGCACCACCGGCGCCGTTGAGCAGGCACGTGGCGCCATTGCCGCCGCCGAGGCGGAGACCACGGCGTACGAAGAGCGGCTCCGCGCCGCCCGCGCCGAGCTCCTGGCCCTTCGCGAGCAGCGCATGCAGCGGCTTCAGGCCGAGCGCGATGCCGCTCTCAAGGAAACCCGCGAGCAGGCTCAGCAGAAGATTCAATCGGCAAAGGCCGAGATCGAGAGCTCAGCCGCCGCTGCGCGCGAGCAGATCGAGCGCGCCGCCGCCACTCTCGGAGAACAGATTGTGAAGGCCATCCTGCCCGCCGGTGCGGCCGTTGCGGAGGCCCGTCAGTGATATTCAGCACCTTTTTGAAGCGCCTTTACCGCTGGCCGTCGTTTGCACTCCTCGCCGTTGCGCTGCTCGCTTTCTCCGCGACAACGACTCACGGGCAGAGGCATGACCAGCAGCCCCAGGCTGCCTCAAGCGGCGAGACCTCCACGCCTGTGGCGACCGTTCCGGAGAAGAAGGAAGAGGTTCGGGACGAGAACGACGAATACCGCCACTCGCCGACCGTGCGCAAACTCGGTTCGCTCATCGGCCTGAACGCCGAGCAGGCCGCAACCGCATTCACCATTTTCAACTTCCTGGTTCTCGCCATCGCCGTCGGCTTCGCCCTGCTGAAGATGCTGCCGAAGACCTTTCGTGCTCGCACCAGCCGGATCCAGAAGCAGCTGGTCGACGCGCGCACCGCGACCGAAGAGGCCAGTGCGCGGCTGAACTCGGTCGAAGCGCGTCTCTCCAAGCTCGACAGCCAGATCGCGGCGATGCGCTCGCAGGCAGAGGACGACGCTGCCAGGGAAGAGCGTCGCATTCGCGCCAGTGTGGAAGAAGAGAAGTCGAAGATTCTGACGGCAGCCGAGGCCGAGATTCACGCGGCCACCGCCGCGGCGCGTCGCGACATTCAGCAGTTCGCCGCCGGGCTCGCCATCGAGCAGGCCGCGCGCAAGCTGATCGTTACCGCCGAGACCGACCGCCTGCTGGTTGAGGGCTTCGCGCGCCAGCTCACCTCCGAGAACGGAGGGCATAACTAAGTGGCCGTCGTCGACCTCCGTTACGCGCGTGCGCTCGCCGCCGTCATCAGCGATCAGAAGCTCGATCTCATTGCCGCGCAGGGCCAGCTGAACGACTTCGCCAATCTGCTTGACGAGAGCGTCGAGCTTCGCGAGGTTTTGCAGAATCCGTCGATTCCCGAGCCGCAGAAGCTCAAGGTGCTGGACGCGATCGCACCCCGCCTTGGCCTCAGCCGCCCCATCCGGAACTTCATCGCTGTACTTACGCATCACCAGCGTCTGCACGAGCTGCGCAGCATGATCGCGGCGTACGCGAACATCTCGGATGAGGACTCCGGAATCGCAGAAGTCGAGATCACCACAGCGCGTCCGCTCGACGAGGCCAATCGCCGGCTGCTCGAGCTGCAGGTGGCGAAGCTCGCCGGGGAGCCACGCGTGCAGGCCACCTATCGCGAGGACCCATCGCTGCTCGGCGGCGCGGTCGTCAAACTGGGGTCTACGGTCTACGACGGCTCGGTGCGCGGGCAGCTTGAGCAGATGCGACAGCGCCTCGCGACTGCCGGCGCCTGACAGGGTCCGGCGCGCAGGTCTAGAGTCAAAAGGTTCAGAGAGAAAAAGGGAAGAGCATGGCACAGATTCAGGCAAACGAGATTACCGAGCTGCTGCGCAGCCAGATCGAAAACTACGAGCAGCGCATCCAGGTCGACGAAGTCGGCACCGTCATCACGCTCGGCGATGGCATCGCGCGCGTTCATGGACTCGAAAAGGCCATGGCCGGCGAGCTCATCGACTTCCCGCACGGCGTCGCCGGGCTCGCCATGAACCTTGAAGAGGATCAGGTCGGCGTCGTTCTGCTCGGCGATTACACCGAAATCAGCGAAGGCGACCAGGTGAAGCGCACCGGCCGCATCATGGACGTTCCCGTCGGCGAAGCGCTGATTGGCCGCGTCGTGAACGCGCTTGGCCAGCCCATCGACGACAAGGGCCCGATCAACACGCCGCACCGTCTTCCCGTCGAGCGCCTCGCTCCCGGCGTTATTGCGCGCCAGTCGGTTACCGAGCCGATGGCCACCGGCATTAAGGCCATCGATACGATGATTCCCATCGGCCGCGGACAGCGCGAGCTGCTCATCGGCGACCGCCAGACCGGCAAGACCGCTGTCGCGCTCGATACGATCATCAACTCGGCGAAGAACAATCTTATCTGCATCTACTGCGCGATAGGACAGAAGCGCTCATCCGTCGCGCAGGTTGTGCAGACGCTCGAGAAGTTCGGCGCGATGGCGTACACCATCGTTGTCGCGGCTACAGCCTCCGAGCCAGCGCCGATGCAATATCTCGCGCCCTTCGCTGCCACGGCGATGGGCGAATACTTCCGCGATAACGGCAAGCACGCGCTGATCATCTACGACGATCTCTCGAAGCACGCTGCTTCCTATCGCGAGATCTCACTTCTGCTGCGCCGTCCGCCCGGACGCGAGGCATACCCGGGTGATGTGTTCTATCTGCATTCGCGTCTGCTGGAGCGCTCGGCCAAGATGTCGAAGGAGAACGGCGGCGGCTCGCTGACCGCGCTGCCGATCATCGAGACGCAGGCCGGCGATGTCTCGGCGTACATTCCGACCAACGTGATC
>DASYBN010000191.1:0-4413 GCA_036500785.1 Acidobacteriaceae bacterium | reverse complement strand
CGCGGTTGGTCAATCGCGGTTGATGGCGCTGTATGACGATGCGTTCGACCGTCTCGGCTGCCGGATCGCGCAGGTGCTTCTCACGGAGGACGACTTCCGCGATCCGGTGCGCCACGGGAACCTGCGCGCCACGCTCCATTCACTGCTCGCGCTTGGAGTTATTCCTATCGTGAACGAGAACGACACGGTGTCCACGATGGAGCTGGATCGTCCGCTCAACCCTCCGCGCGTGAACGACGAGCAGGGAGAGCACGTTGGCGAGTTACGGACAAACGGTGCGCAGGCTCGACTCTTCGGCGACAACGACAAGCTGTCGGCGCTGCTGCTCGTACATATTGATGCGGACCTGCTTGTCCTGCTTTCGGATGTCGACGGTCTCTATGATCGCGATCCAATGCAGTCGGGTGCGAAGGTAATTGCTTCGGTTTCTTCGATCGACGGCAACGTGCTCGGACTCGCGCACGGAGGCAATGGACGCGGGCGCGGAGGGATGCTTTCGAAGCTTGAGTCCGCGCGCATTGCGCTCGACGCCGGCAAAGAGGTTGTGATCGCCAACGGCCGGACGCCCGCAGTGCTCGAACGTATCGTTGCGGGCGAGCAGGTTGGAACGCGATTTGCTTCCGACCGCAGCACCGCTGAGGTTGCGCGATGAGCGCATCGAGCGTGCGCGAGATCGCAGCGGCGGCGAAGCGCGCCTCGCGTTCCCTCGCTTCGCTCAATGAAGCAAAGCGCAACCGCGTTCTTGAGGTGATGGGGTCTGCGCTCCAAGAGAACGCAGCCGAACTCTTCCGCGCAAATCAGCAAGACATGCAGAGCGCGATGTCACGAAGCAGCGAGGACGCTCTGCCCGCAAGCACACTGGCTCGTCTCAAGCTCACTGAAGCCAAACTGCGCGAGATGATCGAGCAGGTTCGCTCCGTCGCCGTGCTGCCCGACCCGCTCAACCGCAGGCTTGACGCCGTCGAGTTAGACGATGCGGATCCATACATCAGTCATGCGCGTGATATGGAGAAGAGCGGCCTGCATCTCGAGAAAATCTCGGTGCCGCTGGGTGTGCTCGCGGTGATTTTCGAGGCGCGGCCGGACGCGGTCACACAGATCGCATCGCTCGCGATCAAATCCGGCAATGCGGTCATTCTGAAACCCGGACGGGAGGTTGAGCACACAGCAAAGGCGATCGTGAGCGTGTTGCGCGGCGCGCTCGCAAGCGAAGGCGTCGCCAAAGATGCAATCTCGCTGGTTGTCGGGCGCGACGATGTTGCGGAACTGCTGAGCATGCATGACCTCGTCGACATGGTGATCCCACGCGGCTCGAAGGCGCTGGTTGAATATGTGCAGGCGAATACGCGCATTCCCGTGCTTGGCCACTCCGAAGGGATCTGCCATATCTACGTGGATCGCGCGGCCGATCAGGAGCTTGCGCTGCGAGTGATCGAAGACGCGAAGCTCGACTATCCCGCAGCCTGTAATGCGGTTGAAACGGTTCTCGTGCATCGCGATATTGCTTCGGAGTTTCTGCCGAAGCTTCTGCGGCATCTTCGCGAGAAGAACGTTGCGGTACACGGTGACAGCGAGTTGCGTGCACTGAGCGATGAGGTGCAGCCCGTCGTTGCATGGCACTGCGAGTATGGCGTGCCCGAGCTCGCGATTGGTGTCGTCGATTCAGTCGATGCGGCGATTGATCACATCCACCAGCACGGATCGTCGCACACGGAATCGATCCTCACCGAGGACACGGCTGCGGCAGAAAAATTTCTGCGGGAGGTCGATGCCGCAGGTGTCTTTCACAACGCCTCTACCCGCTTCGCTGATGGGTTCCGCTACGGTTTTGGTGCGGAGGTGGGGATCAGTACGAGCAAGTTGCACGCGCGCGGGCCGGTGGGTCTCGATGGCCTGACGACGTACAAGTATGTGCTGCGCGGCCGAGGGCACATCGCCGCCGACTACCGCGGAGCCGACGCGCGCGTATTCACGCATAGGCGCGAGGCGAAGCCGTGAGGGTTCTCCTCATCGGAACGGGGCTGATTGGCGCGTCGGTCGGGCTGGCGTTGAAGTCGCTCGAGGACTTTTCTGGCGAGGTGCTCGGCTGGGATGCGAATGCGGAGGAACTCGCGACTGCGCTGCGCCTGAGGGCGATTGATCGCGCGCTCTCGTCGCGTGAGGCGGTGGTCGAGCCGGGCATCGCGGACGTGATCGTGCTTGCGACGCCGGTGCTGCCGATCCTGGATTGGATGGAGCGGCTGGCTCCGGTGCTGGGCGAAGGGCAACTTATCACCGACGTCGGCTCGACGAAGCTGGAGATTGTGCGGCGGGCGCGGAGACTGTTCAATCAGCCGGGGCGGGCGCGGTTTCTCCCCGGGCACCCGATGGCGGGCAAGGAGTCGGGCGGAGCGGCGCTGGCGGAGGCTGGGCTGTTTCGCGGAGCGGCGTGGTTGTTCACTCCTGTGGACGAGCAGAGCAGCGAACTGGAGCGGGAGTGGCGCGGTTGGGTCGAGCGGATCGGGGCGCGAGCGATGGATCTCGAGGCGGAGCGGCACGACGAGGTGTGTGCGTGGGTGAGTCATCTGCCGCAGATGGTCGCGACGGCGCTGGCGGCGCTGCTCGAGGAGACGTTCGCGGGTGACGCGGAGAAGCGCGCTGCGGCCGAGGCGATTGGAGGGCGCGCTCTCAAGGAAATGACGCGACTGGGAGCGAGTCCGTACAGCATGTGGCGCGATGTGGCGCTGACGAACACGGAGGCGATTGCCGGTACGCTCGCCGCGCTGGAGCAGCGGCTGCAGCATGTGCGGGAGAATCTGCGGACGCCGGAGCTGCGCGAGGAGTTTCGCGCGGCGAATCGATTCCGCGAAAAGCGTTAGGATATTCTGGAATTATTAGCTGAGAACAAGGGAGTTTCGGGAAAATGGCTTCGCACGAGAAGGCAGGGTGGATTGAGCGGTTCTGGTGGCTGTTTCTGATTGCGTTTGGGATCGCGTGCGTGATGGGGATCAACTTGTTCCATCCGGCATCGGGGAGTTAGGGTCGGTTCACGAATGCATCGTTACGGAGAGCGACGCGCCCGTGCGTGAATTTCCGGTGAACGTACGAGGTTCTCGACAGTGGAGGCGAGGTGCGATATCGTGACGGCGATGATCTCGCGTATCGCCACAGTGATTTTTCTGAGCGCAACGTTTGCGTACTCGGCACAGGTTCAGCAGGATGGACCGTACAAGGTCCTGAAAACGGCGCGCGTCGGCGGAGAGGGCGGATGGGACTACATCTACGCGGATAGCGCCGGGCGAAGGCTGTACATCCCCAGAGGCGCGGTGAAGGCGGTGACCGGCACGGGGACGTCGCCGGACACGGCAGCGCTGCCGCCGCGGCTGACGGTGTTTGATCTCGACACGCTGGCGCCGCTGGGAGAGCTATCGGGTGTGGGAGGTCAGGGAACTGCGGTGGACCCGAAGACCGGGCATGGGTTCACGAGCGATCACCCGCAGGTGTCGATGTTCGACACAAAGACATTGATGAAGCTGAAGAGCATTGACGTGGGGGACGCGCGGCCCGACGGGATTCTGTTCGATGCGTTCAGCGAACGCGTGTATGTGTTGAGCCATCCGACGAAGAACGCGACGGTGATCGATGCGCGAGACGGCTCGGTCCGGGGCACGATCGATCTAGGCGGGACGCCGGAGGAGGGCGTCGCGGACGGCAAGGGGATGCTTTATGTGGTGATGCAGGACCCGGTGGGCAGTGTGACGGTGGTCGATGTGAAGTCGATGAAGGCGGTGGGGCATTACTCGCTGGTGGATATGGGCGGATGTAACGGATTGGCGCTGGATGCGAAGAACGGTGTGCTGTTCGCTGCGTGCAGCAGGCCGAGTGCGCCGGCGGCAGAGGCGTCGAATCAGGGGCCGGCTGCAGGGCAGGCTGCGGGGAAATCGCAGGCCGCCATGGTGGTGTTGAGTGCGAAGGACGGTAAGATTCTCGCGAAGCTGCCGTTGGCCGGTAATTCGGATGGCGCTGTATTCAACCCGGCGACGATGGAGGCCTTCAGCACGGGCGGAAACGGGACGCTGACTGTGGTCAAGGAGAAGACTCCGACGACATTTGAAGTGGAGCAGGTGCTGAGCACGATGAACGGAGCCCGGACGATCACGCTAGACACAAAGACTGGCCACCTGCTGACGATGTCGCAAGAGCGTGGTCCTGCTCCGGTGGGAGCGGCGCCCATGCCGAATGGGCGTCCGCCGATGGGGCCGCCGGTGCCGGGGTCGTTCACGATCCTGATGATTGGACGGTGAAGCAGCGGGCGCTGGCGTCGATTGCTAGCGGAGTTCGCGGTAGCGGAAGCAATCGATGAGGTGGTCGTTCACCATTCCGACGGCCTGCATATGGGCGTAGATCACGGTCGAGCCGACGAAGTTGAAGCCG
>DASYBN010000190.1:0-3157 GCA_036500785.1 Acidobacteriaceae bacterium | reverse complement strand
GGACACGATTGCGCAGCTTGAGCGGCAAGGCGTGCTCATCGTGGAGACGACGGCCGAGGAGATCGGCGTGAGGACGGTGAGTGAGTATCTTGAGGTGAAGGCGCGGGGGCTGTTGTGAGGCTGGAGTTAGAGAGTGAGGAGTTAGGAAGTTAGGTGGGACTATCGGCTCTTCAGGAGTGCGAGGACTTCTTCGGCGTGACCTTCGGGTTTTACATTTTCGAAGACGTGCAGGAGTTTGCGATCGGGGCCGATGAGGAAGGTTGTGCGGGCGACGCCGGTGACCGGCTTGCCGTACATGGTCTTGTTGCGCAGGAGGTCGAACCGCTTGATGAGCGTCTCGTCGGAATCGGCGAGCAGCGGGTATTGGATGTCGAACTTTCCGGCGAACTTCTTTTGCGCGCGGACGGTGTCGCGCGAGATGCCGAGGACGACGGCGCCGGCTTTCTTGAGCTTGGCGAACTGGTCGCGGAAGCCGCAGGCTTCGATGGTGCAGCCAGGCGTGTCGGCGCGCGGATAGAAGAAGAGGATGACGGGCGAGCTGGCGAACTGCGAGAGGGTGACGGGGTTGCCGTCCTGGTCTGGAAGGGTGAAGTCTTCGATGAGGTCGCCGGGTTGTGGCTGCGGCATGAGGGGCTCCTTCAAGGTTGCGTCGAACTCAAGGATAGCGCGCGGGTGTGTTCAGTTTGAGAAGAGGGAGAGCTGAGGATCTGCGCTGTGGGCGCTGCGTGATTTGCGGGGCGGGCGGGCATCGCGATCGTCGAAGACGGTGCGGCCGCCGAGTGAGGGCGAGATGGCGCGCTCGTGTTCGAGTGCGGCTGCGAAAGCGGCGAGCGGCTGGCGTTCGTGCTCGACGGTGCGGGTGAGGCGGTCGAGGCGGCGAAAGCCTTCGAGTTTTTCAGTGTGGCCGAGGCGTGCGGCGTCGAGCGCGCGGCGCAGGATGGCGAGCGATTCGTCGTAAGTCTTGAGCGGAACCGGAAAGGGATGACCGTCTTTGCCGCCGTGCGCGAAGGAGAAGCGCGCGGGATCGGCGAAGCGGCTGGGCGCGCCGTGCACGACCTCGGCAATGAGCGCGAGCGACTGCAGCGTGCGCGGGCCCAGACCTTCGACGAGGAGCAGCGAGGCGAAGTCGCGAAGCTCCTGCTCGTGCGCGACGGCGAGCACGGCGCCGAGGCGCTTGAGGTCGATGTTTTCGGCACGAACGTCGTGGTGGGCGGGCATGGAGAGCTTGCGAGCTTCGCTCAGTGAGGATTCGACGGGATCGTGCGCGATGGTGAGGAGTGCGGATTGCGCGCGGTCAGCACGTGCGTCCACGAGGTTAAGGATCGTGCCCTGCGGCTGGCCGAGGATGGCGGCATGCGGGTCGCTGACGAAGTCTCGCACGGCGGCGGAGTGCCAGTGGTAGCGGCGCGCGAGATGGTTCGCAGGGTTCATGCCCTGCTGAATGATGGCCCACTCGCCGGAGCTGTGCAGGACGAAGGAGTGCAGGTAGAGCTGAAAGCCGTCGGCGATGGCGTTGTTGTCGATGCGCGCGGTGAGGCGGCTGGTGCGCGCGAGTGCGTCGCCGTCGAGGCCGGTGCGCGATGAGATTTCGCGAAGCTCTTCCGGTGTGCGCCTGGAGTGACGGCCGCGACCGCCGCAGATGGTGAAGCCGAGGTCCGCAGAGCGCGGGTTGAGGCCGCGCTTGAGCGCGCCCATGACGGAGGTGGTGATGCCGGAGGAGTGCCAGTCCATGCCCATGACGCAGCCGAGCGCCTGGAACCAGAAGGGATCGCTGAGGCGGGTGAGGAACTCGGACGGGCCGTAGCAGAGGACGATGTTCTCGGCGATGGCGGCGCCGAGCGCTGTCATGCGTTCCGCAAGCCACACGGGGACGCGGCCGTTGTGCAGCGGAAGGTCGGCGGTTCCGGAGCGCTTCACCCTTCTATTTTCGCGTAAAATTCGCTGCTTTGTTGCTTACGGGCGGGAAGCAGAGACGCGAAGGCCGCCACGGGTGTGTGGCGGCCCTGGTCGTGTAGAGGGACTGGTTAGACGAGCACAGGCTGGCGCGTCTCGTCGTCGACGATCTCCTGATCGGTCGAGGCGATGGAGCTAGCCTGCGGGAAGTAGGCGTTCGAGACGTACTGCCCGAGCATGCGGTGGGTGTTGAAGAAGGTTCCGTTCACTCCGATGCAGTGCTGACGGATGCGAGCGAAGGCGTCCTTGTTTGCGTAGAGCGGAGCGACGACCGTTTCGAGCTTGGTGTAGAGCTGGTCGGCTTCCTGGGTCTCGTCATCGCGGTCGTCGATGGCCCATCCGGTGACGTTCTCTGCGCAGCCTTCGATCCACCAGCCGTCGAGCACGGAGAGCGACGGCACGCCGTTGAGCGCGGCCTTCATGCCGCTGGTGCCGGAGGCCTCGTAGGGGCGGCGCGGCGTGTTGAGCCAGACGTCGACGCCGTTGGTCAGCTGCTCGCCGAGATCCCAGTCGTAGTTTTCGAGGTAGATGATGCGGAGCTTGGGCGATTCGAGCCTGGCGGCCGCATCGAAGATTTCGCGGATGAGCGCCTTGCCGGCGTTGTCCGCAGGATGCGCCTTGCCGGCGTAGAGAATCTGCAGGCCGCCGATGCGCTCGGCGAGATCGTGAAGCCGCTGGCCGTCGCGGAAGAGCAGGGTCGCACGCTTGTAGGTGGCGACGCGGCGCGCGAAGCCGAGCGTGAGGACGTTGGGATCGAGATCGATCCCGGTGCGCTGCTTCACGGTTGCAAAGAGGCGGCGCTTGCCTTCGGCATGAGCGGCGTCGATGACTGCGGGCTCGATTCCGTAGACCGAGCGGAAGTACTGATTGTCGTGACGCCACTCGGGAATCTCTTTGTCGAAGAGATCCTGGAAGGATTTGGACAGCCAGGTGGCGGCGTGAACGCCGTTGGTGATGGAGTGCACGCGGTACTCGGGAAACATCTGCTGCGAGACCTTGCCGTGCTGCATTGCGACACCGTTTACATAGCGCGAGAAGCGCAGCGCGAGGTAGGTCATGTTGAGCAGACCATTGTGCAGCGCGCCGAAGCGCTCGATGCAGGCGGCACGCTCGTGGCCGAGGACCGAATACATCTGATCGGTGCCGAACTGATCGTGACCGGCAGGGACGGGTGTGTGTGTAGTGAACACGCAGGTCTGGCGGA
>DASYBN010000189.1:0-4742 GCA_036500785.1 Acidobacteriaceae bacterium | reverse complement strand
GTGTCGTTCAGGAGCTGTTGCAGCGCGTCGTCGCTGCGGAGGTTGAGGTAATCGATCGCGAGCTCGGCCTGCAGCGAGAGCAGGATGTTGGCGCGATCGGCAGCGGTGGCCTGCGCCTCCTCTTTTCCGGCTGCGATATTGCGGCGAACCTGCCCCCAGAGATCAACTTCGTAGTTGACCTCGAAAGGAAATTGCACGCTGGAGCCGGTAGCACTCACGCTGGGCGCAGAATTGAAGTAGGGCGCCCCGGAGTAGCGCTGTGCGCCCACCGACGGATTGACGCCGATGGTCGGGAAGCGGTCGGCTTTGCGTACGGTGATCTCGGCGCGGGCTGCGCGAAGGTTGGCGTCAGCCTGGCGCAACGTCTGGTTAGCCTGCTCCACGCGAGGCTCGAGAGTATTCAGCTCAGCATCGTTGAAGATGGTCCACCACGCGCCGCGCGGGATGGCGTCGGCAGGTTTGGCCGTCTGCCATGCGGTGCCATCAGTGGCAGCCTCTTTGTAAGGCACAGGGCCAGCTTCCTTGTAAGCGGGAGCGATAGCGACGTTGGGGACGACATACTTCGGCCCGACGCGGCAGCCTGCGATGAGGAGCGGCGCGGCGAAGAGCGCGAGTTGAAGGAGGCGGCGGTTCATCGTGCGGGGACTCCGTTGGCGGCTCCGTGGCTGACGACGCGGACGGGCTGGCCCTCCGCGATGGAGTCGGCTGGGTCAAGGATGATCTGGTCGTCAGGAGTGAGCCCGGTGCCAACCTGAAGCGTCGCACCGTTGTCCTTGGCGATGGTAATGGGCTGCAGGTGCACGCGGCCGTTGCTGACCAGCGCGACACGCAGGCCTTCAGCGCGGAAGAGCAGCGCGTTTGCGGGCACAGAGAGCTTCGCCTGCTCCTGCGGCAGCTTGAAGTGCGCGAACACGTAGGCGCCCGGAAGCAGCTTGCCCTGCGGATTGTCGACGTCGACCTCGACGTTGAGTGTGCGCGACGCCATATCGATTGAGTTTGAGTTGCGCGCGATGTGTCCGATGAACTGCTGGCCTGGGTACTCGTCCAGTGTGAGCGTCGCTGTGTCGCCGTCGTGAATGTCAGGCGCGTAGATCTCAGGCACAGCGACGAAGACGCGCAGCTTGCCGGTTGCGGCGATGCGGAAGAGGTCCTTCGGTTGTGCGCTGCCCGAGCCGGCGTCGATCAGATCCCCAATATCTGTGTTGCGGGCCGTGACGACGCCGGAGAACGGGGCGTAGATCCGCTCGAAAGATTGCATCTGCTGGAGGCGGCGCACGTTCGCTTCGGCGGCCTCGACCGAGGCTCGCTTTGCGGCGGCTCCGCTGACCGCAACATCGGTCTCCTGCTTGGAGACGGAGTCCGACTTCAGCAGATTCTGATAGCGCTGCGCGGTGGTCTCGGCGAGCGAGAGGTCGGCCTGCGCACTCTTGAGGTCGGCCTGTGCAACCTGCAGTTGCTGATCGACCTCAGGCGTTTCGATGACGGCCATCAACTGACCCTCCGCGACGTGTTGCCCGATGTCGACGAAGAACTTCTTCAGATACCCATTGGTGCGGGCGTAGATGGGCGTGTCGTTGAAGGCCTGGGTGTTACCTGGCAGCGCGATCTCACCCGCCTGCCCGGTAACGATGGGATGCGTGACAGAGACCGCGAGGTCCGCACCGGCGCGTGTGGTCTGCGCAAGCTGACGCTCGTCCGCTCGGCGGGCGCCGATGCCCCAGAGAATACCGAGCACGAGCAGCACGGCGACGATAGCGAGCGCGATCCACGAGCCCTTGGATTTGCGCGGCGCGACGTCAATGGCTTCAGAGGCGTGAGGCGGCGCTGTAGTACCGGAAGGAGTAGTCATATCGGTGTTGATGTCGGTCGGCATGGAGACTTTCTCAGGCATAGACGTGCTCGGATTCCTGCGCGGGCCCGTGCGATTCGTTGTGCTTGCCGCGGCCGTGCAGCAGAGCGAAGACTGCGGGGACAAAGATCAGTGTGGCGATGGTCGCCAGAGTCAGGCCACCGATTACAGCGCGTCCCAGCGGCGCATTCTGCTCGCCGCCGTCACCGAGGCCCAGCGCCATCGGGATCATGCCAATGATCATGGCGAGCGCCGTCATGAGCACCGGACGGAAGCGCGTCGCACCCGCGTCGATGGCCGAGCGAAGGGCGTTGCCCGTTTCGAGCAGCCGGTCCTTCGCGAAAGAGACGACGAGGATAGAGTTCGCCGTCGCGACACCCATGCACATGATCGCACCCATCAGCGCGGGCACGGAGAGCGTCGTGCGCGTGAAGAACAGGAAGAGCACAATGCCGGAGATGGCCGCCGGAAGCGCCGTAATGATGATGAACGGGTCGAGCCACGACTGGAAGTTCACCACAATCAGCAGGTAGACGAGCACGATGGAGAACAGCAGACCGAACAGCAGACCGATGTAGGAGCTGTTCATCGTGTCGACCTGCCCGCGCATGCGGATGAAGTTGCCGCGCTTCAGCCCGCCGCTGTTCTGATCAATGATCCGCTGCACATCGCGCGCGACCGAGCCGAGATCGCGGTCCTGCACGCTGGCGTAAATGTCCAGCGTGCGGCGGATGTTGTAGTGCGTGACGATTGGCACCTCGGACGAGCGTGAAAGCGTCGCGACGTCGGCCAGGATCTCCGGATGTGTCGCGCCCGACGCAGTGATGGGAATGTTCTGCAGATCCTGCAGTGACTGAATGCGGTACTGCGGGCTCTCCGCGACGATGTTGTAGACCACACCATTGCGGCCGTTGAGGAAGAACATCGGCGTGAGCTGCGAGGACCCGGAGAGGATGTTGAGCACCGAGGAGCCTACGTCGCGCTCCGTGTAGCCGCCGCCCTGGGCCTTGGTGCGATCGACGGTGAGATTAATGACCGGGTAGTTGTCCGGCTGCTGCAGGCGGAGGTCGACGAGGCCGGGGACCTGGCGAAGCTGCTGGAGAATGCGGTCGGCGACCTGGCGATTGCCGGTGTCGTCGGAGCCGTCGATCTGGACATCAATCGGTGCGGGCAGGCCGAAGTTGAGGATCTGCGTGACGATGTCCGACGGCAGGAAGTAGAAGGCTGTGCCGGGAAATTCGCCGGGAAGTTTCTTGCGCAGTTCGCGGATGACGTCGGCGGTGGGCGAGTGGTTTTCCTTGAGCGAGACGAAGATGTCGGCATCGCCCGCGCCGAAGAGGCCGCTGGTGGCGTGCTGCGTGTTCATTGTCGAATAAGGCAGGCCGATGTTATCGAGGATCGTGTCCATCTGGCTCGGCGGGACGGTCTGGCGGACAACGGCCTCAACCTCGTCGCAGAGGCGAGCAGTCTACTCAATACGGGTGCCCGTCTTCGCGCGGACATGCAGGATGAACGAGCCGTTGTCCGATGACGGGAAGAAGTTCTGGCCGAGGAACGGGATCAGGAGCAGAGCGAGCGCGCAGCCGCCCAGAAAGATCGGGATGAACAGCTTGCGCGCAGCCACAAGCCGCGTGAGCAGCGCCGTATAGCCGGAGCGTACGCGCTCGAAGCCGCGCTCAAACATGCGCTGGAAACGAGCAAAGGGATTCTGCGACACCGGCTCGTGATGGCTATGTGCCTTCAGCAGATACATCGCCAGCGTGGGGACGAGCGTTCGCGAGAGCAAGTAAGACGCGAGCATCGCGAAGACGACCGCTTCCGCGAGTGGAACGAAGAGGAAGCGTGCGACACCTGAGAGGAAGAACATCGGCAGAAACACGATGCAGATGCAGAGTGTGGAGACGAGCGCCGGAACGGAGATCTGTGAGGCGCCTTCGAGGATGGCGTTCTCGAGATCGTGTCCCTCCTCGAGATAGCGCTCGATGTTTTCGATCGTGACAGTCGCGTCGTCGACGAGAATGCCAACCGCGAGCGCGAGACCGCCAAGGGTCATGATGTTGATCGTCTGGCCGATCAGGCCGAGGATGATGATCGAGGTCAGGATGGAGAGCGGGATCGACACGGCGATGATCACCGTTGAGCGCCACGAGCCGAGGAAGAGCAGAATCATCAGCCCTGTGAGCGCGGCGGCGATGATCGCCTCGCGCACGACACCGCTGATCGAAGCGCGAACAAACAGCGCCTGATTCCCGATCGGAGTAATCCGAAGGCTGGGCGGAAGGCTCGCTTCAACGCGCGGCAGCATGCCGAGCACGCCCTTCACGACCGAGAGCGTGGACGCGGAACCCGACTTGAGAACGCTGAGCAGAACGCCGCGGTGCCCGTCCTGACGCACAATGTTTGTCTGCGGAATGGATCCGTCGGCGACGGACGCCACGTCGCGGACGTAGACCATCGCGCCGTTGACCTGCTTGATGGGCAGATTCGCCAGGCCTTGCACGGTGCTCGGCGAGCTGTTGAGACGGACGTCATACTCCGCCGAGCCGATCTTCGCGGTGCCGCCGGGCTCGACGACGTTCTGCTGCGCCATCGCGTTGAGGACGTCCGAGGGTGAGAGACCTTTCGCCTGCAGCGCCTTGGGGTCGAGATACACCATGATCGACCGCTGTTTGCCGCCGTAAGCGTTGGGCAGCACGGCGCCCGGAACCGTCACGAGCTGCGGACGGATGAAGTTCACGCCGAAGTCATTCAGCTGCTGCTCGGAGAGGCCCTGACCGGATAGGCCGAGCTGCAGAATCGGAACGCTCGACGCGGAGAAGTTGATGATCTGTGGCGGAAGAATGCCGGGCGGCAGCTGTCGCAGCATGAACTCCGAGGCCGCGGAGACCTGCGC
>DASYBN010000188.1:0-5441 GCA_036500785.1 Acidobacteriaceae bacterium | reverse complement strand
GGGAATCAGCGAAAACACGCGCCCGCAGCGGCCAAGCAGGGGCCTTCCGTGCACGAAAGTTGCTACGCGATATCCTTCTTGCATGCAGTCTCCTGTTATCGCCGCACGTGTTCTGGATGGCATCGCCATTGCAGCCGAGATCAAGTCCGAGGTCGCAGGCGAGGTCGAAGCCGCGCGCAGTGCGGGCTATACACCTGGACTCGCCGTGGTGCTCGTAGGCGAAAATCCCGCCTCACAAATCTACGTTCGCAGCAAGGTGAAGACCTGCGCGGAACTCGGCATTTACTCCGAGATGCACACGCCGCCGGCGAGCATTACGACGGAAGAACTGCTCGCGCTCGTGCACTCGCTCAATGCGCGCGATGAGATCGATGGCATCCTCATTCAGCTTCCGTTGCCGGAGCACGTCGATACGAACCGCCTGCTCGAAGCGGTTGTGCCGGAGAAGGACGTCGATGGATTCCACCCGATCAACGCGGGGCGACTGCTGAGCGGCGCGCCGATGGAGACGGTGCTCGCGCCGTGCACGCCCGCAGGCATTCTCGAGATTCTCAAGCGCAGCAAGATTCCTCTGAGCGGCGCGAACGCGGTTGTCATCGGACGCTCCAACATCGTCGGCAAGCCGGTTGCCGCCATGCTCATCAACGCGTCCGCGACGGTCACGGTCTGCCACTCGCGCACACGCGATCTCGCGAGGATCACGCGCGAGGCCGACATCCTCGTCGCTGCGATCGGCCGCGCGGGCTTCGTCCGTCGCGATATGGTCCGGCCTGGCGCAACGGTCGTCGACGTCGGCATCAACCGGCTCACCGGCGAGGCGGAGTTTTCGCGCTTCTTTCCGCCCGACCATCCCGAACACACCTCGCGGCGCGAGACCTTCTCGAAGCGCGGCTCGACTGTGATCGGCGATGTCGATCCCGCTGCTTTCGCGGTCGCCGGAGCCTACACACCCGTGCCCGGAGGCGTCGGCGCACTCACAATCGCAATGCTGATGTCGAACACGGTGAAAGCCGCGCGCCTGCGTCGCAAGTTACCGGCCGGGCGAAACTAGCTCATGCTGCGCGTCGGTCTCACCGGAGAGCTCGGCAGCGGCAAGTCGACCGTCGCGCGCATGCTCGCAGAACGCGGCGCGATCGTTCTCTCTTCGGACGAGATGGGCCGCGCGATGATGCAGCCGGGAGAGCCGGTGTTTGCAGAGATCGTGCGGCAGTTCGGCGAGAACATTCTCAATCCAGACGGCACGCTCAATCGGCATGCGCTCGCGGCGATCGCATTTAATCCGCAAAATCCGCGGATCGAAGAACTAAACGCGATCATTCACCCGGCCGTCATCGCCGCCCAGGCTCAAATGATCGAGGACATCTCGCGCGCTCAACCGCATGCCATTGTCGTCGTAGAGTCCGCGCTCATCTTCTCCACAAAACATGCTCCTGGCCACGGATGGGCAGATCGCTTCGACTGCATTGTTTTGGTCACGGCGCTGGACGAGCTGAAGATCGAGCGATTTGTTCAGCGCTCCTCCTCGTCACACTCTGCGAACGCTTCGAGTCTGCGCGACGACGCTCGCCGTCGCCTCGGTGCCCAGCGCGCCGCAGTGCCACCCGGGGTAATCGTCTATACCCTCGAAAACGAAGGTTCGCTGGGCGATCTGGAGCGCGGGGTCGATGCCCTCTGGGCCAAGCTTGTTGCGCTCGAACACAATCGCTGAACTCGGTCCCTTCAGCAGGTCCTCGAACCTGCCTTTTGGTAACCTTGGAGATGGATATAAGGAGAGATCATGTCTACAGCCGTTCTTGAACAGACCCTGCCCTATAAGGTCGCCGACATCTCGCTGGCCGATTGGGGTCGCAAGGAGATCACCATCGCCGAGCAGGAGATGCCCGGCCTGATGTCGATCCGCGCCAAGTATGCGCCGTCGAAGCCGTTGAAGGGCGTCCGCGTCACCGGCTCGCTGCACATGACCATCCAGACAGCTGTGCTCATCGAGACGCTGGTCGAGCTGGGCGCGACGGTGCGCTGGGCTTCGTGCAACATCTTCTCCACGCAGGATCACGCCGCCGCCGCGATTGCCGCCGCGGGCGTTCCGGTGTTTGCGTGGAAGGGCGAGACGCTCGAAGAGTACTGGTGGTGCACCGATCAGGCGCTGCGTCATGAGAACGGCACCGGGCCGCAGCTTGTCGTTGATGACGGCGGCGACGTCACGCTGCTCATTCACAAAGGGTTCGAGTACGAAGACGGCGACACTTTCTGGATCGATGGGCCCAAGGGCTCGCACGAGGAAGAGGTCATCAAGGCGCTGCTGAAGCGCATCAAGGGCGAGGACGCGAAGCGCTGGCACAACGTTGCGAAGGACTGGCGCGGCGTCTCCGAGGAGACGACGACCGGCGTGCACCGGCTCTACAAGATGCTGGAGCAGGGCAAGCTGCTGGTGCCGGCGATCAATGTCAACGACTCCGTAACGAAGTCGAAGTTCGACAATCTCTACGGCTGCCGCGAGTCGCTGGTCGACGGCATCAAGCGCGCGACCGACGTCATGATTGCGGGCAAGGTCGCCGTTGTGTGCGGCTACGGCGACGTGGGCAAGGGATCGGCGAAGTCGCTTCGCGGTCTCGGCGCGCGCGTTGTCGTGACGGAGATCGATCCCATTAACGCGCTGCAGGCTGCGATGGAAGGCTTCGAGGTAACGACCATCGAGGAGACGCTCGGGCGCGGCGACATTTACGTCACGACGACCGGCAACGTCGACGTCATCACGCTCGAGCACATGCGCCAGATGAAGGACCAGGCGATCGTCTGCAACATCGGCCACTTCGACAACGAGATCCAGATGGCCGAGCTCGACGGCTCCGACGCGAAGAAGCTGAACATCAAGCCGCAGGTCGACCAGTACACCTTCCCCAACGGCAACGCAATCTTCATCCTCGCCGAGGGGCGTCTTGTGAACCTTGGCTGCGCCACCGGCCATCCGAGTTTCGTGATGTCCAACAGCTTTTCCAACCAGACGCTCGCGCAGCTTGATCTCTGGGCGAACAAGGACACGTACAAGCCGGGCGTGTACATTCTGCCCAAGAAGCTGGATGAGGAGGTCGCGCGGCTTCACCTCGAGAAGATCGGCGTGAAGCTCACCACGCTCTCGAAGAAGCAGGCGGACTACCTCGGCGTTCCGGTCGAGGGGCCGTTCAAGGCGGAGCACTACCGTTACTAAGAAACAGTAGAGATCAGACAGTAGAGAGTAAAAGTTTCCGAACACTTCAAAGGCCGCCTACGGCGGCCTTTGCTTTTGTCTACTGTCTAGCTGTCTACTGTCTGGTTTCTTGGGGATCGTAGTCGCTGGTCACGATCTGATCCACACCGGGCGATTGCGGGTTGGGATGATCGACCAGCACTACAGTCTGCACAGCGCCCGCAGCGTAGGTGGTCTGCGGAGCCGTCATCAGCGGCAGTGCCTGATTGGTCGGTGCGGTCCCGGCAGGCACGATCACCAGCGAGTACGTGCCCGCGGGCAGCAGCACGTATCCCGTGGAGGCGCCGAAGACGACCCCCGCCCGGACCGCTGCCGTCGCGGTCAGCCGTCCCCCGGCCGGCACCATGTACAGGTCCAGATTGCCGGCGCGTGTGGCCGCATCGATCACCCGCACCGCAACCTCTCCTGCCGGAGCGGGCGTTGTCTGGTCGGCGTAGATGGTCTCCTGAAGGCTGGCCGCCACATTCGCCACCACGGCCGTGTACTGCCGCCCGGCGACGAGGCCCGCGTTGGAAGCGATCAGCATCTGGGTGGAGCTCGCTGTGTTGGCGCTCAGCCGCACACTGCCGGGCTGTAGCGGAACGTACGTGCTGGCGGAGCCGAAGTCCACGCCGTACGCGAGGGCTGTCCCGCCGGCATAGAAGTCCATGCTGCCGGCGTCCGGCGAAGCCGCGACGACCCGCACCTGCGCCACGCTGTCCGGGCTCATGCTGATGCTCTGGCAGCCGGCGAGCACCATGCCGACCAGCGAGATTGTCCCCACACACCAACGGCGCCGCACAGCGCCGCGCACGCGCGGCAGGCGGACGGGCATCCGCTTCGTCAGGGGTGTAGGGCTAGAAGTCACTCGACCTATTTTACCCACCGCGCGGCGCGGTCCGGGCAGACGCTCTGTCAAAAGAACCAGCCCCGGAACCGCGCAAATCCGTTGTTCCGGGGTCGCTTCTCCGATACCGGCGGCTACTTCGGCCGGTGGGCAATAATCTTGTCCGCGATCTTGTCGTAGGTCGCCTTGGGGATGATGCCCTTGGTCACCAGCTGGTTCTTCGATGTATACGGCCGTCCATCGATGATCCGTTTGGCGTACGCGTCACCGATTCCGGGCAGCGACTTAAGCTGGTCCGCGCTCGCGGTGTTGATGTCGATAAGGTCGGGTGCGGGCGCTGGAGCGAGCGCGTGCGAGACGCGGGGCGTGGGTGTCCCGGCCGAAAGCGCAGAAGGAAGCGTGATGAGAAGAGCGAGAGAGCTCAGCGCGAGAACGCGATGCAGAAGACGCATACAAATCCTCCAAAACACATAGGCTGTGATGCGTCGCACAGAATACACTGTGTCGAATTCGCAGGAGGAATAAATGCCGATTGTGCCCGCAGTCTTACTGACGGGAGCCATGGGAATCGCCTCGGCGCTCTACGGCAGGATGCTCCGTCGGCCCCACTCCAAGCTCCGCCGACCGCAGAGCAGCCAGCACCTCAGCCCGTCCGCCGCGCGCGCATCCCTGGCGCCGTCATGGCCGGCCAGCGACGCTCCTATGTCGAACCGATCTATCCGGAAGAGGCACGCGCCGAGCGCGTGGGCGGCACCGTCGTCCTCGATGTGTTCGTTGGTCCCGACGGAGCCGTCGAGCGTGCCGTTCCGATCTCAGGCCCCGAGGTCCTGAGGCAGTCGGCGACCGACGCCGTCAAGCGGTGGACCTACAAGATATATTTGCTCAACGGTCAGCCCACCGCGGTAGAAACGACGGTAGTCGTGAACTTCAGAGTCTGATTCCTGTTACACCGGCACGGCGACGCCGCGGCCGGCTTCGGTCTTGACGATCTGGCCGTCGCGCATGTGCAGAATACGGTCGGCGATCCCGGCGGCCTCAGGATTGTGGGTAATCATCAGCACCGTCTGGCCCAGCTCGCGGCTTGAGGTGCGCAGCATTTCCAGCACTGCGTCCGAGTTCTGCGTGTCGAGATTGCCGGTGGGCTCATCGGCCAGCACAATCGCGGGCTTGGTGATCAGAGCGCGGGCGATGGCCACGCGCTGCTGCTCGCCGCCCGAGAGTTCGTTCGGTCGGTGGTCCAGTCTTCCCTTGATGCGCAGCAGCTCGGCAAGATGATCGAGCAGCGCGCGGTCGAACGGCCGGCCCGTATTCGCGATGTCATGCGCGAGCTCGATGTTGTCCTTCGCCGAGATGGTCGGCAGCAGATTGAAG
>DASYBN010000187.1:0-4094 GCA_036500785.1 Acidobacteriaceae bacterium | reverse complement strand
GATGAGGATGCCGAGCACGACGATGGAGAGATGGACGAAGAAGTCGCGGCGTGTCATAGGGCCGTGTTGCGGTGGATGGATGTCGATCATGCGGGCTCCGGGTGGAATCAGGGCAGGTTATTGAACTGGCGTTCGGCGAGGTCGATCTTTTTGAGGTCGCGCTCGCCGCCTGCGACGGCGAGGGTTCCGCCGTGAAGGTGCCGCAGCCAGAGGCGGCATTCGCGGGTGGAACGATAGGACTCAATCAGGAGGAGCAGATAAGCGTGCTTCTGTTCCGGGGTCAGGGATTCGATATCGAGGTCGTGGCTGCCGATGCCGGCGATGCTCCAGGTGAAGGTGTCCAGCTTGTTGTTGTCCGCGACGAATTGCTGATAGGTGATGTAGACGACGGACAGCATCCCGTCGAGTTCGGTGAAGACCTTGATGTCTTCGGGGGGCAGAACGGCCAGGGTGCCGGCGGACTTTGCGGCCTGCCACGCGGGATCGATGGGGATGTCTCCTTTGAGTTCCGTTTCGGCCCCTGGAGAAGGCAGCTTGTGACCCTCGAGGGAGGCCGCGACCTGGTCAGCGCGCGCGCGAAGGAACTGCAGACGGCCGGTCATGGCAGCGTCGTCGCGCTGGGTGTCGTAGAGGATGCGCTCGGCGTCGGAGTGGAGCTGTTGCTGGAGCTCCTGGCGTTGATGGCGACGGTGGACCAGCTCGACCGTCTGTTCGAGGCCGATGGCGATGAGGATGCCGAGGACGACGGTGGAGAGATGGATGAGAAAGTCGCGGCGCGTGGTGGCGGCATGGTGTGGGGGGTGGATGTCGATCATAGGCCTTTCACTGTGGTGGTTGACCTTCGGTCTGCTGGGCCCGTTTGGATTCGACTGCCATCTCGGCGATGGTTGGAACGCGGTCGGCGAGCGCGGCCTCGTTCATGAAGTCGTAGCCGATAAGGATGTAGTTGAGGTTGCCGAGCTCCTGGTCCTCGTCGCTGTAGGCGTGCAGCAGGGCGGCGCGTTCCTCCGGTGTCAGCTGGGAGGGACTGGAGTGGAGATAGACCAGAGAGTTGACCTTCTTGCGTGCGACAGCGAGTGAGGCGATGGAAGCGGTCATCTCATCGGCGAGCACGTTGACCTTCCAGTAATTTTCGTCGAGACGATCAGGCAGCAGAGTAAGTGTGCCGGTGCCGCGGGCGGCGATCCAGGCGGCATTGATGAAGTTGAGAAAGGTGTCGTGCGGGGGAGGGATGGGGATAAAAGCGTTACCGTTGCGATCGAGGTTCGCCATATTGAGGCGGATGTTGCGGCGCACCTGGTTGACGGAGTCGCTGTCGTAGGCCACGATGTGGCGGTTTAGCAGGCTTTCGTTGTGGAGCGATTCCTCGATCTGCTCGCGCTGGTGACGATGGTGGATGAGCTCGACGGTCTGCTCGAGCCCAATGGCGATGAGGATGCCCAGCACGACTGTGGCGAGGTGAATGAAGAACTCGCGGCGTGTGATAGCGGCGTGTTGTGGCGGGTGGATGTCGATCATGGGATATGGACCTGTGCTGGTGTGGAGGGATGAAATACGGCGCGGGCGCTCGCCGAGACGGGAATGCCGGCCTGTATTTCGGCCTGCTGGGCAGAACTTGAGGCCTGGCGCAGGTAAGGGACCATGGCGTCGCGGGAGGAGACGTCATGGGCGACGGCGTCGGCTGCGCCCTGCCAGAACGCGTCGCGCTGCAACACCTGGGACCAGTCGGCCTCTACGCGGGAGAGAGCCTGAAGGAGAAGGTCGCGATCGGCCAGGGAGAGATGGAGTGTGGCGCCGGGGTCGAGGTCCAGTCCAAGACGCGCTGAAACGGCGGCCATTCCGACAGAGGAGTCGTTGAGATTGGTCTGTGCCTGGTTGGATCGCTCGGCGTCGAGGTCGAGGCGCTGATAAATCTCCGCGAGATTGTCAGACAGCAGAGCGACGGTGCCGTTTGTGGTGGCGATCGCCCATGTGGCGTGTTCGGGAGTGATTAGAGGCGGGGTGGGTTGACGCAGCGGGAGGGTAACGTCGATTGAGTTCTGGTGAGGAGTGGCGTGGATGAGAGCGGAGAGGCAGCTGCGAAACCAAGCGATCTGGACGATTTCGAGCCGCTGGTCGGTCTGAAAGATGGTCAGGTTGTGCTGCGACTCAGTCCGCATCTGGCGGATGAGATCGTTACGCTGGCCGCGGTGATGGACGGCTTCAACGGCCTGCTCGAGGCCGATGGCAATCAGGATGCCGAGGACGACGATGCCGAGATGGACGAAGAAGTCGCGGCGGGTCATGGCGCCGTGTTGTGGTGGGTGGATGTCGATCATGCGTGGGTCCTCAGACCTGTTGTGCGATTTTCTACTTGCTCTGTTTGACCAGTTGGGCCGGAACACTGAGATAGTTCTTCACGGCGCGTTGTTCGCTCAGCAGGAGGTGCCGGCAGCTTACGATCTCCCCCTCTGTCTCGGCCGTAACCCTGAGCAGATCCTGGCGGTCGTTCGCGGTCAGTCCCCCGAGCGTCGGCGCTCGATCGGCGATCGCTCTGGCAGTGTTTACGTGCTCCAGCCAGCTCATGGAGAATTTCTCGACGAGATCGAGATCGCCGTAAATGAAGTCTGCCTCGCCGCGCTCCACCGGGGCCATGTAGTCGACTGCGCCGTTCGCCTTGGCAGCCTGCCAGGCATTGGAGTTTGGATAGGGTGTTCCCCATTTGTAAATGAGAGCTGAGGTCGGTGTGTTGTCGTGATCGCTCGCAGTGCGCAGAAGAGCCGCATTGCGCTTCATGTCCTGTTCGGTGGATAGGGTGTTCGCGATGGCTTTATCGAGAGCGGTCACGCGGCCTTCGATCTCCGCGTGGATCGCCTCCCGGGCTCCGTATAGCTGATGGCGGTGGTGAAAGTATTCGACGGATTGTTCGAGGCCGATGGCGATGAGGATGCCGAGCACGATGGTCCCGAGGTGGATGAAGAAGTCGCGCCGTGTCATGGCGGCGTGTGTCGGCGGGTGGATGTCGATCATGGTGCGGCTCCGGTGAGATTGGCTCGAGCAGGTGGTCTATTCCGTTGCGGCGGGTGTGTCCGGAATTATTAGTGTCTGGCGGTTCGGGGAATCACCGTAGAAAGACGCGAAGCCCCCCGCATGGGTGCGCTGAAGAGCGGCATTCTGATAGCGAAACATATCATCGAGCGAGTGGACACGGGCGACAATCGCTTCGTCACCGCCTTCGACGAGGCTGAGGGAACCGGCGACGCTGCGCAAAACGCCCTGAACCTGTTCCAACTGAAACAGGAGGTCGTCGCGGTGCGCCACGGTGATTCGCTGAACAGCCGGATTGGCGTGGTCATAATGTGCGCGCGCGCATTCGCTCACCAATGCGGTGAGCGCCTGGTGCAGATCGCGATCGCCGGTAATCTCTGACGCGGTGATGTAGTCGAGCCGCGCGTAGAGTTTCGCATCTCCGGCAGGCATGAGCGCAGCGAGGCCGGCGGACTGAGCGGCCGACCAGGTGGCTCGTGAGGGCGAAACGTAGAGGCTTGAGCCGCCGACAGGAGTAACACCGTGCACGTCAGCCGAGGCGCCGATTTCTTTCCCGGCCAGGAGGGCTTGCTGGAGTGAGCGGATGTAGCCGGCCTGCACCTGAAGCCTGGCGATGGATTCGCGTATGAGCGGGAGGTTGTTTTGCGCTTCGACGCGCATCTGTTCGCTGAGCTCGGCGACCTGATGGCGGTGGTGAAAGTATTCGACGCTCTGCTCGAGGCCGATGGCGATGAGGATGCCGAGGACCACGATGCCGAGGTGGACGAAGAAGTCGCGGCGGGTCATGGGGGCGTGCGTCGGTGCGTGGATGTCGATCATGCGGTCTCCGGTTGATCGCGTGATTCTTACTGCGCGGGATGGTTGGCGAGGTTGCGCTTGATGTTGTAGCAGTAGGTGAGCAGGGCGTCATCGTCGGCGAGGGCGGCTTCAATGGCGTGTTCGAGGGAATCGATCTCTGCGGGTGAGAGCGCGTTGAAGTTGGCGGGTTCGGAAAGGGTGGCGAATTCGGCTTCGATTTCTTGCGTGGAGAGATTCTCGTGGGCCGCGGCGAGACGCTGGAGAAATTT
>DASYBN010000186.1:0-6360 GCA_036500785.1 Acidobacteriaceae bacterium | reverse complement strand
ACATGCAGGTCACGGGGAGGTTCACCTTCTGATCCAGGAGATCAGGAGCGCCCTGTGCGATCGCTGGATGTGAAAACGTGAGAGAGGGAGCCTGGAGTTTCGGGCTCCCTCTCTCAGTTTTTGTAAGGGATAACGTCAACGACCTTATCGGAACCCGCCGCCGCCTCGCTTATATGATGAATGCTTCCGTGAATCGAAACCAGCAGGTTGCAATCCGGGTGTGCGTCGCTCTGCTGACCGTCGCGCTGTGCGTGTCCGGGCAGCGCGCGGTCGCGCAGGGATCCGCTACTGAGAGTGCCGGAGTTGTTCGGCACGCGAAGCTGCTGCTCGCGCAGCATCAGCCCGAAGCGGCTGAACGTATCTTGAGCACCTTTCTTGCAACGCACCATGAGGACGCAGATGCGTTGACGCTGCTGGCCCAGATACATCTGCAGCAGGGTGATGAATCGATGGCGAAGGATCTTCTGACGAGAGCACTCGCATCCAGCCCAAATTCACCATCGGCAAACCTAACGCTCGGCAAGCTGATGCTGCAAGAGCACCGCGATCCTGAAGCGATGGACCGGTTCGAGACCGTGCTGGCCATCGATTTGAGAGACCAGGAAGCACGGAAAGGCGAGCTCGCAGCGGTAACCGAGCTCGCGATGTCGGCAAGGCGCGAGCAGCGTCCGGAGCTGGCGCTGAAGGCGCTGGAGCACGCGCGCACGAAACTGCCGGATGATCCCAGGTTGCTGCTGGATCTTGGCGTGCAGGCGATGGAGATGGGAAGGCTTCCCGAGGCAGCCGATGCGCTGGAGGCGGCTCGAAAGCTGGATAGCAAGAATCCCGACATACTGTATGCGCTCGCCCGAATCGAAATGGCGCAGATGCATCTGCAAAAGGCAGAGGCCGACCTGCGAGCGTATCTCGCCAAGCGGCCTGACGATGCATCGGCCCACTTTGGCCTGGGAAGGGTGCTGGAGGTCCAAGAGCGAAGTGCGGACGCGAAAGCCGAGTTCGAGCGATCCATTCAGCTACAACCAGCGCAGACCGAGTCTTACTACGAGTTGGGGCAGCTTGAACTTGAAGTACAGCACGATGCGCAGGCCGCGCCGCTGTTCCAGAAGGTGCTCGCACGCGATCCCAGCCACGGAGGCGCATTGACCGGGATGGGGATCATCGCGTTTCGCAACAAGGATTACGAGCAGGCGGAACATTATCTCGCCGAGGCGGAGAAGACCGCACCAAACTATCAGCCGGCGCACTACTATCGCGGATTGGCATTGGCGCGACTTGGACAGAAGGCCGAGTCTGAACGAGAGCTGCAGTTAGCCGCTGAGTTGGATCGCAAGCAGCAGGGTCCGCCGGGCGCTGTTGGAGAAACTCCACAGAGCGGCACGACAGAGACGCCTCCGCAGTAAGCCTACGGATTGCCTCCGGAGGTCAGTGAGAACTGCTTGAAGTGAGCCGGCGATTGGTCGGCGTTCACAAGACCGACTCGCAACCCCTCATCCCACGGCAATAGTTTGGTGACGCTCAAGAGAGGGCCTGCGGATGTCCAGTGCTCGTTGTCCAGGCTGTAGCTGAAGCTCGTCTTGGAAGGATCGATCGAGCTGGCGCGTAGCCAGACTGTGGACGCATGTGGGATGTCGGATTGCCAAAGCATCTCGCGGCCTTGATCGCTGAGTTGCCAGAGTTCGAGATGGTCGCGCTGCCGATTGAGCACAATCAGGCTGTGTGATCCGCCGATGATTCCGAGCCCTCCCGTGTCCGTCACGCCGACAACGGCCGTGTAGGTGGGAGCGAGCAGCGAACGCGCAATGAAGATGGGCGTGTCGTCAGTCGGTGCTCCAAGCGTGAGTACGCCCTCGCCAAACTTCCAATGCGGTGCTCTGCGAACGGGCCATTGCCAACCGGCATCGAGGTTCGGTTCGCTGAAGTTATCCGTGAACGGTGGCTGTGTTGTGTTCGGGTTTGCGGCGGACCCGGAGGGCCCGGCGCCGCCGTTGATGATTGGCCATCCGCCGGACCAGGTGATGCGGTCCAGGACGGATTCGCGTCCGAGGTAAACCGTCCCCGCCGTGGGATAGGCGTGATAGATGAAATAGTCTTCGCCTGACGGTGTTTCGACAGCCGTTCCGTGACCGGGACATTTCCAGTTGCTGTTCGGACGAATGATTGGATTGGCGGGGTCCTTGGTCCATGGCCCGAGCAGATGTTCTGCGCGCGCAACGCCTTCAGCGTAGCGGCATGCTGTTCCGCAGCAGGCGTTGCCGGCATAGAACAGATAGAAGTCTCCGCCATGCCGCATGATGTAGGGCGCTTCGACCACGCCGCCCTCCCATGTCGATGGATCATTGACGATGAGCTGAGTCTGGGCTCCCGTGAGGTGAACGAGATCGGGCTGCAAGCGTTGCGCCCAGATGCGCGTGGGCTTTCCAATCGAATTGCCATCTTCCTTCCAGATGAGGAAGGGGCGGCCATGTTCGTCGCGCGCCATAGCGGGATCGATGGATCCGTCCGATTGGCAGACGAGCGGTCCATGATCGGTGTAAGGTCCTACAGGGCGAGAGGCTGTCGCCACCGCAACGCATAGAGGACCGCCCCGCTTTCGACCGACGTAGTAGACCAGGATGCGACTGCGATCGTTGACTAACTCCGGCGCCCAGAAGCTGCCAGAGGCCCAGGCCGGCGGGTGAGGGAAGATAGCGCCAGCGGACACCCATTGGCGGAGGTCTGTCGAGCGAAACAGCGGAAATTCGGGAGCCCAATCGCCGGAGGTGCTGGCCGTCCAGTAGGAGTTTCCAGCGCGGATGATGGTCGGGTCCGGGTGATCACCAGGGATAATTGGATTGCCTGGCGCAGTCTGGCCCCGAGCCGCATGGCCGAACAGCAGGCCGAAGAGCGCAACCAAAAGAACACACGATGAAATTGGGGAGCAGACACTCGCCGCAACATGGGAGCGGAGGGATCTGCCGCGCATTGGCTCGGGACGAAAGCGATTACTCACGGAAAATAATCATAGCGGAGCCCGGTTATTCAGGCCGAGCTTCGATAAAAACCGGGCGGCTGCGATGTTTATGCCGCAAACGCCGACCATGAGATGGACGAGGAAAGAGTTGACGGCGCGGCGTTCAGCCCCTAGTCTTCGAACGTGCTTTGAAATCGGTTTCACGGCTCCCTTGAGCCCTGACCTTTCTTACGGGGAACGAGCAATGATACGAGGCAATTTTGCGAAGGCAGCTGTGGCGGTGCTTGCAGCGGCGACGATCGTGGCGGCGGGTGCATCGGCGCAGACAACTGTGAAGCAAGCATCCTGGGGAACCACGGCGACGGGACAGCCGGTTTCGATCTACACGCTGACCAACCCCGATCTGACGGTGAAGATCACGAACTTTGGGGCCAGGATTGTGAGCGTCGAGGCGCCGGACCGCAACGGGAAGAAGGCAGATGTCGTGTTGGGCTACAAGGACGTGGCCGGCTACGAAAGCGACAAGGGAACATACTTCGGCGCGGTGGTTGGGCGGTATGGAAACCGCATCGCCAAGGGGACGTTCACGCTCGGTGGGCAGACGTATCACGTGCCGGTGAACAATCACGGGCAGGCGCTCCATGGCGGGACCGTCGGGTTCGACCAGAAGGTGTGGACCGCGCGCGAGATTCCGAACGGGATCGAGATGACGCTCGTGAGCCCGGACGGCGACATGGGATTTCCGGGGCAGTTGACGGCGCACGTGCGCTACACGCTTCAGGGCAATTCGCTGCGGTTGCAGTACAGCGCGACGACTACCAAGCCGACCGTGTTGAACCTGACGAACCACAGCTACTTCAATCTGTCAGGTGAGGGAAGCGGAACGATTCTGGATCAACAGCTAATGATCAATGCCGACCGCTATACGCCCATCGATGCCGTGCTGATTCCCACCGGCGAGCTGCCTTTGGTGGCCGGCACGCCTTATGACTTCCGCAAGCCGACGCCGATTGGGGCGCGCATCGATCAGAAGGACCAGCAGTTGAAGCTGGCCGGCGGCTATGACCAGAACTTTGTGCTGAACGGTACCGCCGGCACTCTGCATCTCGCCGCGAAGGTGACGGACCCGAAGAGTGGACGCACACTGACGATTACGACGACAGAGCCAGGCGTGCAGTTTTATTCAGGGAACTTCCTCGACGGAACGCTGACGGGGGTCTCCGGCGTGAAGTATGTGAAGCATGCCGGGTTCGCGCTCGAAACGCAGCACTTTCCCGATTCGCCGAACGAGCCGAAGTTTCCGTCAACCGTCTTGAAGCCCGGGCAGACCTGGCATTCCGAGACGGTATTTACGTTTGGGGTCGAGAAGTAGCCGTGAGATACGGATGTGCGGGTAAATCCTTGCGGATACCTCGACGCGTGAACCTCATCTCACAAGGAGCACTCCCCGCATGAGCACCCAAGCCGCCCAGGAGATATGGTTCGTCACCGGCAGCCAGCACTTGTACGGTCCCGAAACCCTGCAGCAGGTCGCCACCAACTCGCGCGAGATTGCGACTTCGCTCGATCGCGAAGCGAGCCTCCCTGTCCGGGTCGTCTGGAAGCCCGTCGTCAAGACCGCCGATGAGATTTCCGCGTTGTGCCGCGAGGCCAACAACACGGCCGCCTGCATCGGTCTCATCTTCTGGATGCATACTTTCTCCCCGGCGAAGATGTGGATCGCCGGCCTCACGGCGCTGCGTAAACCCTTCCTCCATCTCCACACTCAGGCCAACGAGAAACTCCCCTATTCAACAATCGACATGGATTTCATGAACCTGAACCAGGCCGCCCACGGCGACCGGGAGTTCGGCTTCATCACAGCGCGCCTCCGCCTCGCGCGCAAGGTGGTAGTCGGCTATTGGAAGGATCCTGACACGATCAGCGAGATTGCGACTTGGACGCGCGCGGCTCTCGGCTGGCACGAATCGCAGAACCTCAAGGTCGCTCGCTTCGGTGACAACATGCGCAATGTTGCGGTCACAGAGGGCGACAAGGTTGAGGCCCAGCGTGTCTTTGGCTTTCAGGTGAACGGCTACGGCATAGGCGACCTCACCGATCGCATGCAGCAGTTCTCCGACGCCGAGGTGGACAAACTCGTCGACGAGTACCGCGAGCAGTACACGATCGCGCGGCAGCACGACAAAGCGGATGCTCTCAGAGTCGCCGCTCGAATCGAACTCGGCCTGCGCGCCTTTCTCACCGAGGGCGGCTTCGGCGCTTTTACCGACACCTTTGAGGATCTCCACGGCATGGGCCAGCTGCCGGGAATCGCAGCGCAGCGACTGATGGCTTCGGGGTTCGGCTTCGGCGGCGAAGGCGATTGGAAGACCGCGGCCCTGGTCCGCATCATGAAGGTGATGGCGCACGGCCTGCCAGGTGGCACCAGCTTTATGGAGGACTACACCTACGATTTCGCGGGTCTCTCCGACAGCAAGATTCTCGGCTCGCACATGCTTGAAATCTGCCCGAGCATCGCAGCCGGCAAGCCCAGCCTCGAAGTGCACCCGCTCGGTATCGGCGGCAAGGCGGACCCTGTCCGTCTTGTCTTCACCTCGCCTGCGGGCGCCGCGGTCGTTGCGTCGATCATCGACATGGGCAGTCGCTTCCGCATGATCGTCAACGAGATCGACGTCATCACTCCCGAACAGGATTTCCCGAAGCTGCCGGTGGCACGCACCGTCTGGTTGCCGAAGCCTAACCTTAAGGTCGCGGCCGCGGCCTGGATTTACGCCGGCGGCGCTCACCACACCGGCTTCTCGCAGGCGCTTAACACCGAACACCTGCGCGACTTCGCGGAGATTGCCGGGATCGAGTTCGTCACGATCGATGCAGAGACGCGTATCCCGAACTTCCGCCGCGAACTCACCTGGAACGATGCGGCGTACAAGTAAGCGGCGGGAATGAGATCACGATTCAATGCACGCTGGAATCGGCGAGCCGTTTCTACACTCGTCTGCTTCTTTTTCCTGCTTGCGAATCGATCGGGCGTGGCCGCAGCAAGCTCGAGCGCAGAAAGGTTCCCGTACACGCGCACCGTCTGGCATGTCGCGAATGGGCTTCCAGAGGACACGGTCCAGGCGTTGATCGAATCGAGTGATGGCCGCCTGTGGATTGGGACGACGGGCGGCCTCGCGCGATTCGACGGCGCTGGGATCGAACTGCAGGGACTCGGTGGCGCGCAGCCACTGACTGCGAGCAGCATCTTCTGTCTCGCGATCGCGCGTGATGGAAGCCTGTGGGCTGGAACCGAGGGCGGCGGTCTGCTGCGGCTGAAAGACGGCCACTCGAAAATCTATTCGGCGCGCGAGGGTCTCAGCGACGGCTTCGTGCGGAGCGTGTTTGAGGATGACCGCTCACGACTGTGGGTG
>DASYBN010000185.1:0-4961 GCA_036500785.1 Acidobacteriaceae bacterium | reverse complement strand
CGGATTCTGATCGCCGAGCCAGTGGTACTCGATCAGGTCCTCGGTCACGATGTACGCCGGCAGGACAGCGCTGCCCGAACCAGGCGTGCCCGTGTACGGCAGCGTCCACTCAGGAATCAGCGGAATGTCGCCGGCCTGCGTCGAGAGCGTCTTCACCGTCAGCCCACCCTCGATCGGCTTCGTGCTGAGCACCACGTTGAACTCGCTCTTCATCTCGCGGTCGATCAGATCGAGCAGCACAGGATTCGCATAGATCGCCGTCGGCCGAACGCCGTAGCTGGTGCTCGAAAGCATCTGCGCGATCGTCGACTTCAGCCCGTCGACAATCGACTCCGACGTGCTGATGGTCACCGTGTTGCCGCCGGCGGCAATCTGGCCGGCAACGCCGTAGTACTGCGGCGTGGTCGGTGTGCTCAGGCTGGTGTCGGTGCCATTCCACAGCGCGACGTCATGCGTGCGCAAAACACCGTCAACCGTGTCGGCGAGATCCTTCGCCTGCAGATAGGCAAACTGCCCCTGCTGCTTGCCCAGTTCGAGATCGAACAGGTTGTAGTTGATCTGCGCAACCAGCGCCTTCAGCGGAACCGACCGCTCCACGCGCGTCGGCGTGACAACCGGCGGCACCAGATTGCGCGGATCCATAAAGCCCGCAGTCGCTGCAGGCGACGGAATCGCAGTCTCCTCAAAGTAGCGCGACGGATGTCCGGTCGCAGGCACCTGCTTGATGCGCTGGCCAAACGGGCCGCGGCGCCGCACCAGGTCCAGGATCTCGGTTTGGTAAAGGGGAACCTCAATTGCACCGGGTCCGATATAGTCCGCCGCTGCGCTGATCTCCGTAAACTTCGCGTTCATTCATTCTCCTCAGTTGGTGTTCAACTCTCGCTTGCAAAACAAAAAGCACAGCGTCTGCTGTGCTCTGCTTGCTTTTCAATCGCGGCTCGCCCGCAGCTTATCCGCGGTCCGAAGGATTCAGCAAACCAGCGCGCATCAGCTCTGCCTTGACGGCAATGCGCTGCTCGATGCTGAGGCTCGTCAGCGCGCCATCAATTGCACCCGCCTCAACCGAATCCATCACCACGCCCTGTTTCGCCAGCATCGTCGCCATCGTTGTCGGCAGCGTCTTGCGGCCCGTCGGCTGCTGCGCGTGCGCGGCAGACGCAACCAGCTCGGCGATCTTCGCCTCAGCCTCGGCCAGCTTGCGCTCCAGCTCCGCCTCGCGCTGCGTCTCCACCGTCGCCACAATACGCGTCACCTGCGACTCCGCCTCCGCCGCAAGCGCCACCTGCTGCTCCGCCATGCGGGCCACCGTACGCTCCAGCGCCGAGGCCGCTTCGATCAGCCTCTCGGCCGCCGTCTGCAACTCACCTGCAGTCATCTCTTCCATCTCGTCTCCTTCATCCATCCGTCTATCGGCCGTTGCACCGATTGCGCAGCCGGAACGACGTGTTCCGGTACGCCGCCTTTTCGCGCAGCAGAATCGCCGCTCCCGTAAACGTCGCACGCGTCAGCGTCCACACCGGGGCCTTCATGTCCGCCACGTGCGCATCGGCCAGCTCATAGCTCATGCCCATCTCGCCCGCCTCATTGGCGTTCACGCCCGCCTTCACGCTCGACGTCATCTTCCGTTCCAGCTCCGGAAAGTCGCGCGCGAACAGGAATCCGCTCACCATCAGCCGCTGTCCTTCGATATGCGCCGACGTGATGATCCCGCACTTCTGCCGCGCATCATGCCCGTCCCACCCGGACTTGTAATCCACGGCCATACCCAGCAGACTTGGCAGCGCAGCCTCCGCCGCCTGTTTCGTCAGCACCACACGATGCCCACGCGCTCCGCTCGGTGCACGATCGCTCGCCATATCCACCAGTGTCAGACACCCCTCAAACGGCAGCTTGTTCGGATGCCCGCTCACCTCGGGAAACTCCACCGCCATCGCCGCCACAGCCAAACCGCGCGGCCTCAACAACCGCGCCTCCATCTCTCTCAATCATTCCTCCTTCTCTGAGCAAGTCAGCAAGTCAGCCTCCTGGCTACTCGCGCGTAACTCACAAACTCGCTGACTCGCTAGCTTGCTGACTTGCTTTCCAGCGCCGGCAAACCACGCATCGTCCTCACCTCCTCAAGGGTCAACACGCCGGCCTGCAACAGCTGCAGCTGAATCTGCAGCTCGGTCGTCTCGTCGCGGCTATCGAGCTCGCTCCACACAAACCGCAGATCGTTCCATCCCATCCGCTTCACGATCACGTCGCGCGTCAGGTGTTCGGCAATAAGCTTCGCCAGCGGAACCACCGCGTTGTCGAACGCCTCCTGCGCAAACTCCTGCGCGGTCGAGCGGTTCACATCCGCCGAAACACCCAGCAGCATCGCCGGCAGATCAAATGCATTCGCAATCATCGTCAGCAGAAACTGCTGCCACTCGAGCCTCAGGTCCGCATCCGTTCCGCCGCCAAACCGTATCACCTGCGGCGCCGTCTCCGAGCTCATCACCGGAACGCGTCCCGTTCCCTCGACCTCATCCTGCCACCACTGGATCAGCCGCTCATGCTGCTCCGGCGTGCGGTCCTGCATCCACAGCGCATACTGCACCACGCTGTTCGCCGCCATCCGTCCCGCATATCGATGCGCCTGCAAAAAACTCGAGATCGTCTCGAACGCCACTTCGAGCTTGCCCAACCCAAACACCGTGTGGGTGCGCGGATTCAGCCGCACATACATCAACTCGGCGTCCAGCAGCGGCAGCACGGCATCCTTGCCCAGCCTTCCCGTCACCTGCCCATAGCGCGGCTGACTCTCGTCGCCATTCCACTCCGCATTGACCTTGATCGTTGCGCCGTCCACTGGATACAGCCGAACGGGAACCTGCGCGTCGCCGGTCATCTCAACCTCCGCGGCGCCGAAGCCGCCCACCAGCACATCCTCAATTACCTGCTCGATGAACGTGCGGAAGCTGTCGCTCTCATTCGGCGTCTCGAACGCACGCCGCAGCATTCGCGCACGCTCCGCCCGGCTCTCCGCTGCCTCATACCCTGCATCAGGCCGCTCCTCGATCCGCCACTCCATGCACGCAATCTTGTCCTTGATGCAGTTGATCGCGCGCCTCGCCGCCGGCGTCTCCGCGAACCTCCGCAGATTTGCCGCAGTCGGCTTCGGCAGCGTATTCCCACCCACCCCGCCGCGAACAGGAGCGAAGATCGATCCCGCCAGCGGCGCCGACACCGTCTTGCGCGCGCCCTCCGCCTCCTGCGCTGCACTCACCCCACTCACGCGGTCCCACATCTGCTTCACCGCCGATCCCACACCCATCCGCTCTCCTCTCAAAACAGTTAGGGAGTTAGGAGGTCCGCGAGTTAGGAACATTTCCCCAACTCACGAACCCCTAACTCCCTAACTCCTAACTCCCTAATTCGCTAACTTGCTGACTTGCTGACTTGCTGACTCCCTGACTCGCTCCCCTAAACCCGCAACTCTCTCCGCGCCGTCTCCGCCACGCGCCCAAGATCCGCAACCGTCAGCACCCGAATCGCCGCACTCTCCATCGCGCTCACGCCGAACCCATACATCTCCGCGTCACTCACCGACGCGACCGGCTCAACCACCGCCGTCAGCTCCAGCTCAATCCCTTCGATCCGCCCCACACCCTCGCGCAGCGCCTGCGCCGAGTACGCCAGCCCCTTCGCGGTCTCCGCATCGTTCTCCAGCGACACCGCCTGGAACATCCGCACTCGTCCCCCCGGCGAGCTCCGCTCGCTCGGGTGGATATTGCGATAGCCGCAGTCGATCTTCAGCGGATCACCCGGCCGCGTGTACTCCGACGCCGCAATCCGCTTCCGCATCAGCCCCCACACACCCGCGCGCTCAAACTCATCGCGCATCCTTCCCGCAATCGCCGCCCGCCCGCTCACCTTGCGCCGCACCGCCGGAGCCTTCAGCGCCTCGACGTACATCCGCATCAACTGCTCCATCTCCGCCGGCAGACTCTCCGCCAGCGTTCCACGCATCTCCGTCAGCTGCACGCTGTTCGAAAGCGTATCCTCCAGCAACTCCAGCACCGGCTTCGCATTCACCCGAGCGTCGACTCCCGCCCGCAATCGCTCCGCGATCTCCGCCTCCAGCGACTCCAGCAGCTCCACATCGGCATTCGGATCCAGGCAGCGCACGCGGCTCCAATCGCGCGTGAACCGCACAGCTGCGCCATCAATGCGACCCGCCTCGCGCAGCACCACGCCGATGTTGGCAAACTCTCCCTTCACCACATCCGGCACATACCGAATGAGAGAGAACTCGCACTGAACCCGCTCCGCCAACTCACGCTCCCTGAACTGCAGATGCTAGCTCCCAGCCACTTCCTAACTGGCCGCTAACTCCCTAACTCGCTGACCCACTGACTCGCTGACCTGCTGACTCGCTGACTCGCTCCCTACATGACCAGATTGCCAGCCTCACCCGCAACCGCAAAGCGCCTTGGCACCACCACATTCTTCGCCACGCCCCAATTCGGGAATGGCTCGCGATCCGAATCCCTGAAGCTCTCAATCAGCTCCCGCACTCTATCTCGACGCGCCAGCAGCTTTTCCATCAGACGCTCAATCGTCGCCGTGTCGCCACCGTACCACTCCGGCGGAACCGCCTCCGCAATGCTCCACAGCTTCTCCGCCGCAAACTCCTCAATCCTCGTGAGCCACGGCTCGAAGCTCGACCATCCTGTCACGCGAGCGTACACCTGGTTTCTCGGAAACACGCCTCGCAGCGGCGAGTCCGGAAAGCTCCACTCCCCCGCATTGAAGCAATATCCCTGATCGATAAAGACCGCGCGGTACCGTCGCTCCCTCGGCTTACGTTCAAACACCGCCTGCCGGCCGTTGCAGTTGCCCGTCCACTTATCCAATACGAGCATTCCCGCAAACTCCGCCAGATTGCGCACGTCCTCCATCTGCGGCTCGGGCAGATAATCCACCACCTGCCC